>NZ_AQPL01000039.1:0-27743 GCF_000395345.1 Cupriavidus sp. WS
CCGGCGACGCATCGCCGGCCGCGGCCAGCGCGCCGGCGCCCATGTCCGCGCCCGCCGCGGCCGCGCGCCAGCCGATGCCCGCCAACGCGCCGCTCAACCTCGGCAACCTGTTCTGGAAGATCCTGTGGGCACGGCTGCGCGGCCTGTTCGGCGCGGGAAGCCGCTGATGATGCCCGCGACATCGATGCCGGACACATCCGCCGCGGCCGGCCGCGCCAACGACGCCGCGCTGCAACGGCTTTACGCCGTGCGGCCCCAGTGGCAGGGCGTGCGCAGCGCGCGCGACGCCGTCGGCCTGCCGGACCGCACGCTGCTGCACGCCGGGCCGCCGTTCGCCGACCCGCGCGCGCCGTCGGCGCCGGTGCTGTCGTCGGCGGTGCTGTGCTGCCTGTACGAAGGCTGGGCGGACACCGAAGCCGAGGCCGAGGCGCTGATCGCATCCGGCGCGGTGACGCTGGCCAGCGCGCAGTCGTTCGACGTGGTGACGCCGCTGGCTGCGGTCATTTCGCCGCGCACCGCGCTGGTGGAAGTGGCCGACGCCGGCAACCCCGCCAACCGCGCGTGGTCGCTGCTGGGCAGCGGCGCGGGGCCGCAGATCCGCTTCGGCAGCCGCGATCCGGCCGTGCTGGCGCGCCTCGGCTGGCGCGACGACGTGCTGGCGCCGGCGCTGGCGGCGACGCTGGCGCGCTGCCCGGTCGACCTGATCCCGCTGGCCCGCCACGGCGTGGACGGCGGCGACGACCTGCACGCGCGCACCGCGAGCGCCACCGCCGCGCTGATCCGGCACCTGGCGCCGCGCGTGCACGACGAGGAGGTCATGGCGGTGCTGGCGCGCACGCCGCTGTTCTTCCTCACGTTGTGGATGGCGGCCTGCCACACCATGACGGCGGCGGCGGCGCACGGCGCCGCGCCCGAGGCCACGCTGGTGGTGGCGCTGGCCGGCAACGGCAGCGAGGTCGGCGTGCGGCTGGCGGGCCGCGCGTCGCGCTGGTTCACCACGCGCGCGGACGCGCCGGACGGCCCGCGCCTCGACGCGGCCTGCACCGTGGCCGCCGCGCCGATGACCGGCGACAGCGGCGTCATCGATGCCGCCGGTTTCGGCGCGCAGGCGCTGGCGCTGGCCCCCGAGCCGGCGGCGGCGTTCTCGGCGTGGCTGCCGCCGCGCTGGCAGGAGAGCCAGGCGCGCCTGTACGCGGGCCGGCATCCGGCCTTCGCCGACCTGCACTGCGGGCTGGATGCCGCGCGCGTGGCGGCCGGGCAGGCCGCGCCGCTGGCCGCCATCGCGATGATCGGTGCCGATGGCCGCACGGGCCTGCTGGGGCGGGGACTGTTCACGGCGCCGGCGGCGCTGTTCGCGTCGGCATTGCCGGGCGCGGCGGCGCAGCACGGCGCGTAGCGGGGCGGCGCGCCGTCCGGGCCGCGCGACGGCGAAGAGCGCCTTGCGCGGCGCCGCGATGGCGCGGCTGCGCGCTCAGAGCGGCAGCGTCATCAGCAGCGTCAGCGCCGAGGTGTCGCGCAGGCCGGCCCGCGTGGCCAGCCGGCGCAGGGCGGCCAGCGCCGCGCCGCCCGCCTCGCCAAGCCGGCTGGCGAGGTTCAGCCGCGCCAGCGCGCGCGTGGCGAAGCGCAGCATGAAGGGCACCTGCCTGCGGCAGAACGCGACCTTGCGCACGTAGCCGTCGACTTCCCACAGCCACGTGGTGTTGGCCGGGAAGTAGGCGATGTCGCCGGCGCGCAGCGCGTGCGTGCGCCCGTCGGCACTGGTGACCTGGACCTTGCCTTCCAGGATCACCACGGTTTCTTCCCAGCCGTAGTACCACTGGAAGGTGCCGGAAGTGCATTCCCACAGATTGGTGCAAGCCAGCCCGTCGACGGCGCGCGAGTGCAGCGCCGCGCGCGACTGCGGCTCGCCGGCGCGGATCCAGGCCGGGTCGATGGGGCAGCTCTGCATCGGCAGGTCGCGCGTGTTGGCGAACGCGCCTGCGCGGCGCCGCGCGGGCGTGCGTTCCGGCGCAGCGGTGCCGGACATCGTTTGCGAGCCCATGTCAGCCTCCCGTTGTCTTGACTGGTAGGCCGAATTTAGCGGGCGGCGGGCGCGCGTTAAGTGCGCAAGCGCACTTTCGGGCGAGCCCGCCCGGCGGACACGCTCGGCGCGGCGGCCCGGCTCAGTTGGCCCGGCCGGCCAGCGCGCGCAGGTACTCGTTCTTCTTGTCGAGAATCAGCTTGCCGAGGAAACCGGCGTCGTAGGCCTTGAGCAGGTGCGCGTGGTATTGCTCGAGATAGCGCGCGATGCGGCTTTGCTCGCATTCGATGCCGCACAGCCAGGCGAACGTCTCGCCGTCCCAGCGGAAACGCAGGCCGAGTTCGGTGAAGGCGGCGTTGTAGGCGGCAAGCTGGGCGTCGTCGGCCGCCGCGGGGGCGCTGGCGGCGGCATGGCTGGCGGGGCGGACTGCGGACTGGACCTGGTTCATGATCGGACTCCTCGGGCGCTTGGCAGTGGTGGGCCTGCACCGAAGCATAGGGTTGCCGATCAATTAACGATAATTAAAGTTAAATCGAGTAACCATAAGTCATTGTTTATGGTTTGGGCGCTGGCCGCCGGCGCGGCCGGATCAGCCCGTCCACGCCGGTGATGCGCTGGATCAGGCTGGCGCCTTCTTCCATCAGGAAATGCTTGAAGGCGAGCGCCACCGGCGGCAGGCGCTTGTTCTTGCGGTGCACCACATACCAGTTGAGCATTACCGGGAAGCCCGCGATGTCGAGCACGGCGAGGTTGCCGGTCTGCAGCTCGAGCCCCACGGTGTGGGCCGACAGGAAGGCGATGCCCATGTTGGCGATCACGGCCTGCTTGATGGTCTCGGTGCTCTTGATCTCCATCGCGATGCGCATGTTCGACAGCCGCCCGGCAAAACCCTCCTGCATGGAGTTCCAGGTGTCGGAGCCTTTCTCGCGCGCGACGAAGGCTTCGTCGGTCAGCGCCGACAGCGGGATGTTGCGCTTGCCCACGAGGTGGTGGCCGGGCGCGGCGACGATGACGTAGGGGTGTGGCGCGAACGGCTCGCTGATGGTGTCCATGCCCTCGGGCGGGCGCACCATCACGGCGAGGTCGGTGAGGTTGCCGGCGAGCTGGTGCAGCAATTCCTCGCGGTTGTGCACCGCAAGGTTGAGCGTCACGCCGTCGTGGCGCTGCATGAACTGTGCGAGCAGGCGCGGGAAGAAGTAGTCGCCGGCGCTGATCACGGCCACGTTGAGGCGTCCGCCGGAGATGCCCTTGAGCTGCGACATGGCATCTTCCGCTTCGCGGAATTGCTGCATGATGCTGCGGCTGTAGTGCAGCATCTCGGTGCCCGCCGGCGTGAGGTAGATCCTCTTGCCCAGCTGCTCGAACAGCGGCAGGCCGACGTGCCCCTCGAGCTGGCGCACCTGCGTGGAGACCGCGGGCTGGGTCAGGTGCAGCTCTTCGGCCGCGCGCGAAAAGCTCAGGTGGCGGGCGACGGTCTCGAAAACCTTCAGCTGGCGCAGCGTGGCGTTCTTCATGCACTGGTCCGCCCGATATATAAGGGATCGTCAATGATCATAATAAAAAACTTTATGTCGTGCCGTACTTAGTTTGAACTAGCATCAGTCCACGGATGCAACGTGCCGCAATGTCAGGCGCGCTCGATCAGTAGTGACCAAGGGCTCCCCCAGCAGAGACGCCCGTCCCTCGCGCCGCAGAGCGCGACAGCACTATGCAGGAGACACGACATGACGCACGACAACACGGCGGCCTCCGCCCACGGCCGTTCCGGCTGGCTTCGCAATCGCTGGTTCCAGCTCGCGATCGGCGTGGTCTGCATGGGGCTGGTGGCCAATCTCCAATATGGCTGGACGTTGTTCGTCGGACCGATGAACGCCAGGCATCACTGGGGCGAATCGGCCATCCAGGTCGCCTTTTCCATCTTCATCGTGACCGAGACCTGGCTGGTGCCGCTCGAAGGCTGGCTGGTCGACAAGCTCGGGCCGCGCCCGGTGGTGGCGGCCGGCGCGCTGTGCGCGGGACTCGCCTGGGTCATCAATGCCTATGCCACCAGCCTGCCGCAGCTCTACTTGGCCGCGGTGATCGCCGGCATCGGCGCGGGCGGGGTGTACGGCACCTGCGTGGGCAACGCGCTCAAGTGGTTCCCCGACCGGCGCGGCCTCGCGGCCGGGCTGACCGCGGCCGGCTTCGGCGCGGGCTCGGCGCTCACCGTGATTCCCATCGCCAACATGATCCAGCGCTCGGGCTACGAGCATGCCTTCATCACCTTCGGCATCCTGCAGGGCGTCTGCATCCTGCTGATGGCGCTGCTGCTGGTCAAGCCGCGCCCGCCCGCGGGCGCCACGGCGAGCAAGGCGGTGCTGACCAACCCGCTCGAATTCACGCCGGGGCGCATGGTCAGGACGCCGGTGTTCTGGGTCATCTACGCCTCGTTCGTGGCGGTGGCCGCGGGCGGCATCATGGCCACCGCGCAGCTCGGCCCGATCGCGCGCGATTTTGGCTTTGCCTCGATGCCGGTGACGATGCTGGGCTTCACGCTGCCGCTGCTGACCATGACGCTGTCGATCGACAACCTCTGCAACGGGCTGACGCGCCCGCTGTGCGGCTTCATCTCCGACCGCATCGGGCGCGAGAACACCATGTTCTTCATCTTCATCGGCGAAGGGCTGTCGCTGCTCGGGCTGATGGAGTTCGGCCACAACCCGTACTGGTTCATGACGTTCGCCGCGCTGACCTTCCTGTTCTGGGGCGAGATCTTCTCGATCTTCCCGGCGCTGTGCGCCGACACCTTCGGCAGCAAGTTCGCCGCGGCCAACGCCGGCACGCTCTACACCGCGAAGGGCACGGCGGCGATGCTGGTGCCGCTGGCGTCCGTGCTGTCCGCGCGCGGCGGCTGGGACGCGGTGTTCACGGTGGCGGCGGTGGTGACTGTCGTCGCCGGCTTGTCCGCCAAGCTGGTACTGGCGCCGATGCGCCGGCGCTTCATTACCGGCCACGCCGGCGAGGCCGTGCCGGTGGGCACGGACAGCACCGCCTATCTCGCCGCGCTGTCGCCACGCAAGAGCGAATAGGCGAGCCACCCGGGGCACCACCGCACCAGCAGCAGCCCGGCCCTCGCGGCCGGGCATCGCGCATACAGAAGGAGGCATCATGAATATCTCGCTTCCGCAGCTCAAGGCATTTGCCGCCGTGGCGCGCCAGAAAAGCTTTACCCGCGCCGCCGCCGAACTCGGGCTCACGCAGTCGGCCATCAGCCGCAGCGTGCGCGAACTGGAGGACGAGATCGACCAGCGCCTGTTCGACCGCACCACGCGGCAGGTCGAGCTCACCGATGCGGGCGAGCATTTGTCGCAGCGCATCTGCCACCTGATCGAGGAGGTCGAGCAGACCCTGCGCGAAAGCCAGGGCACCGGCAAGGCCTGCCAGGGCACGGTGCAGATCGCCTCCGACCCGGTGCTGTCCTCGATGTCGGTGCCGGGCTGGCTGGCGGGCTGCCGCACGGCCTGGCCCGGCATCGGCATCTGCCTCAAGGACCGCACGCACGATGCCGTGCTGCAGTGCGTGCGCAGCGGCGAGGTGGACTTCGGCATCGCCACCAACCCGGAGCCCGGCGACGATCTCTATTGCGAGGCGCTGTGCGCCGACCCGTTCCATGCGGTGCTGCCGTCGCAGCATCCGCTGGCCATGCGCGAGGCGATCGGGTGGGGCGACCTCAACGACGCGAACGTGCTGATGCTCGACCAGAGCTCGGGCATCCAGCCGGCGGTGGAACAGGCCTTCGGCGTGTATCACGTGCGGGCGGGATCGCTCCAGGTGCTGGGCCACTTTGCCGCGATCTTCGGCATGGTGGCGCTGGGGCTGGGCATCGGCATCGTGCCCTCGCGCGCGCATGCGGCCGGCCTCAACCCGGCGGCGGTCATGCGGCCGCTGCGCCCGCAGGTCACGTCGACGGTGATGCTGGTGCGGCGCAAGAGCCGGTCGCTCAAGCCGAATGCGGCCGCCATCTGGGATACGTTGCGTGGCATGGAGTATGAGCAGGCGCGGGTGGTCCGGGCGGGGTAGTGGTTGGGCTCTGGCTCTGAGTTGGTGGCCGGGGCTGGTGGCTTGGCGGCTTGTGCCGTGCTGGTGCTTGTGACGGGTTGGCGCTGAGGGCGAGGGCGAGGGCGAGGGCGAGGGCGAGGGCGAGGGCGAGGGCGAGGGCGAGGGCGAGGGCGAGGGCGAGCGGGATGCTGCCGGCCCCCGAAACGTCCAGGTCTCACGGCTTGTTGCCATGTTGCATCATCACAAAATTTCTTATGATATATTACATACAGGATATTTACACATAGTGCGACGCAGCATATAATGAAAACTCCTACTCACCATCCATACCGGAGTTTTCTGATGGACAGCGTTCTTCTCCTCGGTTTTGCCCTTGGCCTGATTACCTTCGGCGTCGGCATGACCTTCCTGATCGCCACCCGCGTGCCCACGCCCGTGCTGGCCCGCGCGCAAGAGCATGGCCGTTTCGCGGGGCTGGGCGCTTCGCAGGAAACCACCGGCGTTGGCCGTCCGCGTCCCGCCGCCAGCGTGGCGCCGCAACTGGCCCGTGCGTGATGTGCCGCCGGCAGGGCGGGACCGGTGGGCCATGCGGCCGCCGGCCCGGCCCGCCACGTGCTGCGGCCGATGTTCCCCGGGACGCCTGTCCGGCCATCGCGCATTGATGACACCTCGCCGGATTCGCGCGGGATGCTGCCCCCGGATTCGTGCCTTCGCAACTGCCTTGCCCCTCCATACATTGAGAACATCCGGCGCTTTTGTCGCCTGACTTGTTCTAGGGACTTTCCCCAATGCGGGGAGATGGCTCCCGGTTTCCCGACATCCCTGGTTTTTCCCCCGGACGCCGCCTCGCGCGTTTTCGCCCGCGCCATTGATCACGCGCCGCGCCCTAAGTCATTGATCCGACAGCACTGCCGCGCACGCCGCCAGCCGCGGTTGATGCGTGCCGCGCACCAGTGGATCGGCTCTCGTTTTTTCGGATTTTTCTCGCCGCCCGCGTTGCGTTCCGGGCCGCATCGGTGTGGCCGAAAAGTGGCTTGACTATATTGATATATCACATACTGTATAGCACTGAAACGACCACCCAGGCAGCCGGAATGCCGCGCCGGACAAGGGCGCCCGGGCAGAGGGCGCGGGCCGGCGAGCCGGAACCAGGCATTCCGATGCGTCCCGCAAAGCGGTGTCCCCGGACACCCTTCCCAAAACAAAAGGCGGCACCGCCGCCATCAGGAGACACCACATGGAACATCAGCAAAACGCGCCCGAGTCCCGCTTTGCCTCGCCTTGGGTACAACTCTGTTTTGGCGTCATCTGCATGGCGATGATCGCCAACATGCAGTACGGCTGGACCCTGTTCGTCAATCCCATCGACGACAAGTACCACTGGGGCCGCACGGCGATCCAGGTGGCCTTCACCATCTTCGTGGTGACGGAAACCTGGCTGGTGCCGATCGAGGGCTACCTCGTCGACAAGTACGGCCCGCGCCCGGTGGTGGTGGGCGGCGGCCTGCTGTGCGCGGCGGCATGGGCGCTGAACTCCGTGGCCTCGTCGCTGCCGCTGCTCTACTTCGCCGCCGCCGTGGGCGGGGTGGGGGCGGGCGCGGTGTACGGCACCTGCGTCGGCAACGCGCTCAAGTGGTTCCCCAACCGGCGCGGGCTGGCCGCGGGCATCACCGCGGCGGGGTTCGGCGCCGGCTCGGCGCTGACCGTGGTGCCCATCGCCAACATGATCAAGACCAGCGGCTACGAAGCCACCTTCCTGTGGTTCGGCCTGGGCCAGGGGCTGGTCGTGTTCTTCCTCGGCATGGCGCTCTATCCGCCTTCGGCCAGGGTGCTCGGCCAGGTCAAGGACGCGGTCAAGACCGCCGCCTACAACGCCTCGCCGCGCCAGGTGCTGTCGTCGCCGATCTTCTGGGTCATGTACGCCATGTTCGTGATGATGGCGGCGGGCGGGCTGATGGCCACGGCGCAGCTCGGCCCCATCGCCAAGGACTTCGGTCTCGACGGCACGCCGGTGTCGCTGCTCGGGCTGACGTTGCCGGCGCTGACGTTCGCGCTGACCATCGACCGCGTGCTCAATGGCCTGACGCGGCCGTTCTTCGGCTGGATCTCCGACAACATCGGCCGCGAGAACACCATGTTCCTGGCGTTCGCGGTCGAGGCGGTCGGCATCCTGCTGCTCGCCAGGTATGGCCAGAACCCGGTCGCCTTCGTGGTGCTGACCGGCGTGGTGTTCTTCGCCTGGGGCGAGATCTACAGCCTGTTCCCGGCCACCTGCGGCGACACCTTCGGCCCCAAGTTCGCCGCGACCAATGCCGGGCTGCTCTACACGGCCAAGGGCACGGCGGCGTTGCTGGTGCCGTTCTCCAGCGTGATCACCGCCGCCACCGGCGACTGGCACGCGGTGTTCATGCTGGCCTCGGGCATGGCCGCGCTGTCGGCGCTGCTGGCCATGTTCGTGCTCAAGCCGATGCGCGAGGCGCATGCGCGCAAGTACGTGCATGCCAATGCCGCCGCGCCGATGGGCTACCGGGCGGTGCCGGAGGATCTGACCTGAAGCCTGCCGGATGGCGGAAGGGCGGAAGGGCGGAAGTCCTTCGGGACTTCGCCGGACATCCTCGCGGTGTTCCTGGCTGGTGCTGCTGCCTTGATGACCGGTGCTGCCCTGGGGAGGGCAGCGCGGGTTCTTCGTAGAGTGTGCAATTAACGGCCGGGAGAGCAAAGCACCTCCGGATTACGGGGTTCGCGGCGTGGCCGCGAACCCCGTTTTGCTGGCAGGCAGATGGCGGGGATTGGAGGGGGCTACCGGGGTGGCGGATGTCTCCGGGTGCCTTAGGCGTGAGCCTCGGCGGCCACGGCGCCGGGCGCGCGCGCGCTCCGGGCCGGTTCGTACTGGCCACGCACGAACGCCACCGCCCGCGCGATCACCGCCGCATCGTGCAGCACGCGCCGGTGCCCCAGGCCCTCGGTCGTCATCAGGCTGGCGCCGGGCCAGGCGCCGGCAATGGCCGCGCCGTTTTCCCAGTCCACCTCCTTGTCCTGCCGGTCGTGGATGACCAGCGTGGCCGGCACCCGCCGCGCATGGCCGAGCGCCGGCACGTTGAAGGCGGACCACGGCATGCCCAGCCAGTCCTCGCTGTTGCGCTGCATGCGGTCCAGCACCGCCGGCGCGATGCCGAGCTGCCACGCGAGCGCCGCCGCCGCGCGGCGCATGTCGGCAGGCGGGCCGATCATCACGGCGGCTTCGAGGTGGAGTCCTTCGCGCACGGCCAGCGCCAGCGCGGCGCCGCCGAGCGAATGGGCGATGGCGGCATGGATCGGGCCGGCATGCCAGGCGGTGGCGAGCAGCGCGCGCGACATCTCCACCACGGAGCTTTGCCGCGGGCCGCGCGCGCCGGCATCCGATTCGCCGTGCGAGAGCGCGTCGAATGCCACCACGCGCAGGCCGGCGGCGAGCAGGGGGCCGACCAGCGCGTGCCATTGCCCGGCATGGCCGCCCCAGCCGTGCGCGAGCAGCACGGTCGGCCCTGCGCCGCCCCAGCGGTACACGCGCACGCGCCGGCTCGCGCCCTGGCCGGTCACGAGCGCCCAATCCGTGCGTGCCTGCGCCAGCACGTCGCGCGCGGCGGCATCGGGGCCGTTGCCGCGCGGCGGGCTGAACCAGGTCCGCTCCAGCGCGCGGGCGGCGCCCGCCGGATGGACCAGGCTGGCGAGCTGCCAGCAGAGGCGCATCCAGCGCATGGCGGGGCGGGATGCCGGCGCGGCACGCC
Source organism: Cupriavidus sp. WS (assembly GCF_000395345.1). Taxonomy (NCBI): domain Bacteria; kingdom Pseudomonadati; phylum Pseudomonadota; class Betaproteobacteria; order Burkholderiales; family Burkholderiaceae; genus Cupriavidus; species Cupriavidus sp. WS. Next base: position 9,826 of record NZ_AQPL01000039.1, read on the forward strand.
GCCTGGCGGGGGAGGGATTCAACGCTTGTGTCACGGCCCAATCTCCAACGAAGACCTGCATCATGGCCGGCGGTCCCGCTCCGGGCATCCTCTTGCGCCCGGAAAGACCGACCAGTCGTGCTATTTTTAGTCCCGGGAAAAGACGGTCGTTGCCGTCTTTTCCCGGTCGTTTCTTTCGTCAACTGCCGCCGGCAGACCCGGCCGGCGGCGGCAAGGCCGGCGCTACCTGCGCGGCGGTTGCGCCAGTTCGGCGCGCCGCAGCAGCGCTTCGAACGCGCGGCGCGCCATGCTCTCGGTGTCTTCGCGGCCCAGCAACTTGTAGGAGAGCTGGAAAGACATGCCGATGCCGACCATCTCGAAGGCAAACTGGCGCGGGTCCTGCGCCGGCGAGACGTCGCCTTCCTCGATGGCATCGCCGACCGCGCGGGCGATGAGGCGATGCCAGTCCTTGAGCGACTGCACCACCAGGTCGCGCGTGGGCCCGGGCCGGTCGCGGTATTCCTGGCTCAGTGCGATGAACAGGCAGCGGCCCTTGTTGATCGGGCCGCCCAGCCACGCCATGTAGCCGTCGAACAGTGCCTGCAGCCTGCGCGTGCCGCGCGGCTGCCGCAGGGCGGGGTGGACGACGATCTCGGCGAAGCGCTCGGCGGCTAGCGCCAGCACGGCCTGCTGCAGGGCTTCCTTCGACTTGAAGTGCGCGTACAGCCCGCTTTTCGACATGCTGGTGTCGGCCGCCAGCGTGGCGAGCGACAACTGCTCGAAACCGACCTGGGCGGCAGTGTCGAGCGCCTGTTCGATGATCGCGGCGCGGGTGATCTGGCCTTTTTGCATCGGTCGAGAATAGCACGACCGGTCGGTTTGTCAATGTCACACTTGTGCGCTCTCGTCAACCTAAACCGGAGTCACCCGTTATGTCAGCACGGAGGCAGTAGATTGTGCTTTATCGGGCCTACGGGCAGGTGCAAATCCGCTTTGGCCGGGCACTCTCAAGAAATCTGCACAAAGTGTTCCCCTGATTACATACGGAACGCTTTGCGTGCTCTATACTCGAATGCACGTCCGCGCACTTTTATTTTCACTGGTGACTGGAGACCGACATGAACAGTACAGCCGTGCCAAGAGGCGCTAGCGAACCGTTCCGGCAACTGCGGGCGTTGCGCCGAGCGCGAAAGCTCAAGCAGGAAGACGTCGCCCGTAAGGCCGGCATTTCCCGGGAGGCTTACCTGCGGGCCGAATCGGGTCAAGCCGACCCCCGCATGTCTACCTTCCTCGCGGCCTGCGAGGCGCTCGGCCTGGAAGTGGTGCTGGCTCCCCAGCATCTCGCTGCCGACGTCAACGCATTCATAGCCAGCCGCAACGGCGGCGTCACGGCCGCCTCGATGGCCGGCCAGGCGCCCGCCGCGCCTTCCGCTCCCGCCAGCCCCGCGCCGTCCAATCCGGTCGGCGCCGGTTTCGCGGCGAGTTCCGGCGAAGGTCACAAGCCCGCCTGACCATGCACGCCGCCCCGGCCTGATCGCAGGCCGGGGCGGCGTTGTCTGTTCCGGCGCAGCAGGCATCCCCCGGCCTGCTGTTCGCGTCTGCGCGGCCGCCTCGAACGGTCTTCCCGCTGGCCGCGCGGCCAGCGCGCGCTGTCGCCGGTGCGCCGGCGTTCCCCGCGGGGACGGCATCCGTCCCGCCTGCCAAGGCTCGTCCGTCTTCGGGCCTTTCGTGCATTTCCTGCGCTTCCTGCGCTTCCTGTCTTTCTCCTCCCGATCTGCCCTCCGTGCCGCGGTGCGATGTCCGCCCGGCGCGTTTGCCGCTGCGTGTTTTTCGTCGCCTGTGCCCGCGGCGCGCCTTCAATGGCGGTAGCGCCGGCGGTTTGACAGCCCCAAAGGTTACGATTACGATATGGTAAATAGATTACGTATTGTGTAATTCCTGGTGGCAGTCCTGTCTCGCCGGTCCGGTCGGACGCGGCAAGGGCAGGGCCGCCGCGGGCGTAATCCCCGGCCGCCACAGTCCCCTGCAGCGCGCACCTGCCTGGCAAGGCGCGAAGTGCTGTGTCCCGTAGGCGGCCGGTCCACCAAGAGAAAGAGAGGAGCACAAGCATGAGCAAGGCCTTTGCATCGCAGGCGGACCTGCAGGACAAGCAGGTCACTTTCACGCGGCTGTCCGAGAATGCCTATGCCTACACGGCCGAAGGCGACCCCAATTCCGGCGTGATCGTCGGCGACGACAGCGTGCTGATCGTCGACACCACCGCCACGCCGGCGATGGCCCAGGACCTGATCGCCCGCATCCGCGCCATCACCGACAAGCCGATCAAGCACGTGGTGCTGTCGCACTACCACGCCGTGCGCGTGCTGGGCGCCTCCGCTTATTTCAAGGAGGGCGCGCAGAACGTGATCGCCAGCCGCGGCACCTACGAGATGATCGTGGAGCGCGGCGAGGCCGACATGAAGTCCGAGATCGAGCGCTTCCCGCGCCTGTTTGCCGGCGTCGAGACCGTGCCCGGCCTGACCTGGCCCAACGTGGTGTTCGAGCGCGAGCTCACGCTGTTCCTCGGCAAGCTCGAGGTCCGCGTCATCCATCCCGGCCCCGGCCACACCAGGGGCGACACCATCGTGTGGATTCCCTCGCAGAAGATCCTGTTCTCCGGCGATCTGGTCGAGTTCGACGCCGCCTGCTACTGCGGCGACGCGCAACTGGAGGAATGGCCGGCCACGCTCGAGGCGCTGCGCGCGCTGGCGCCGGCCGCGCTGGTGCCCGGGCGCGGGCCGGTGCTGACCACGCCCGAGATGGTCGGCCGCGGGCTGGACTACACGCGCGACTTCGTCAGCACGCTGCTGCAGCGGGGCAGGGAAGCGGTGGCGCAGAAGCTGGACCTCAAGGGCGCGATGGCCCACACGCGCGCGGCGATGGACGACAAGTTCGGCCACGTCTTCATCTACGAGCACTGCCTGCCGTTCGACGTGGCGCGCGCCTACGACGAGGCCAGCGGCATCAAGCACCCGCGCATCTGGACCGCCGAGCGCGACAAGGCCATGTGGGCCGCGCTGCAGCACTGAAGCCGCGCGGGAGGCGGTCCCTGGCGGCGGCGCATGCCGCCGCTTCGCCGCAAGAGCCGCGCCTGCGGCCAAGGCTGGAGGATGGAGACATGACGGAAACGAACTATCAGACGCAGCGCTTCGCGTACCAGCCGTGCGCCGAGCAGCGCGCGCCGCAGCCCGGCGCCGGCGCGCATGCCGTGCATCCGGTGGCGGTGATCGGGGCCGGCCCGGTCGGCCTCGCCGCGGCGATCGACCTGGCCCAGCAAGGCGTGCCGGTGGTGCTGCTGGACGACGACTGCACGCTGTCCGTGGGCTCGCGCGCGATCTGCTTCGCCAAGCGCACGCTCGACATCTTCGACCGCCTCGGCTGCGGCGCGCGCATGGTGGACAAGGGCGTGAGCTGGAACGTCGGCAAGATCTTCTTCGACGAGGAACTGGTCTACAGCTTCGACCTGCTGCCCGAGGCCGGCCACGCCCGGCCGGCCTTCATCAACCTGCAGCAATACTACGTGGAAGGCTACCTGGTGGAGCGCGCGGCCGAGCTGCCCGGCATTGCCATCCGCTGGCAGCACCGCGTGGCGGGCCTCGCGCAGGATGGCGACGCGGTGACGCTCGACGTGGAAACGCCGGACGGCCGCTACGCCCTGCGGGCGCGTTACGTGGTGGTGGCCGACGGCGCGCGCAGCCCGGTGCGGCAGTGCATGGGCCTGGAAAGCAAGGGACGCACGTTCCGCGACCGCTTCCTGATCGCCGACGTGAAGATGAGCGCGCCGTTCCCGAGCGAGCGCTGGTTCTGGTTCGACCCGCCGTTCAACCGCAACCAGTCGGTGCTGCTGCATCGCCAGCCCGACGATGTCTGGCGCATCGACTTCCAGCTCGGCTGGGATGCCGATCCCGAGCTGGAGAAGCAGCCCGAGCGGGTCATCCCGCGCATCCAGGCGCTGCTGGGCGAGGATGCGGTCTTCACGCTGGAATGGGTCAGCGTCTATACCTTCTCCTGCCAGCGCATGGACCGTTTCCGCCACGGCCGTGTGCTGTTCGCGGGCGACGCCGCGCACCGCGTCTCGCCGTTCGGCGCGCGCGGCGCCAACAGCGGCGTGCAGGACGCGGAGAACCTGGCCTGGAAGCTCGCGCTGGTGCTGGCAGGCCACGCGCCCGATGCGCTGCTCGACAGCTACGCCGGCGAGCGCGAATTCGCCGCCGACGAGAACATCCGCCATTCCACGCGCGCGACCGATTTCATCACGCCCAAGACGCCGGTGAGCCGCGTGTTCCGCGACGCGGCGCTGAGCCTGGCGCGCGACCATGCGTTCGCGCGCCGGCTGGTCAACAGCGGGCGCCTGTCGGTGCCCGCCGTGCTGCACGGCTCGGTGCTCAATACGGCCGACGATGTGGACGCTTGGGGCGCGCCGCCATTCGCCGGCTTCATGGTGCCCGGCGCGCCGTGCGCCGACGCGCCGGTGCGCGAGGGCGGCCGCGACACCTGGCTGCTGCCGCGGCTCGGCAACCGCTTCGCCCTGCTGCTGTTCGTGGGGCCGGCGGGCTTGCCGCCGGCCATGCTCGATGCCCTGCGCGCGCTCGCCGCCGGCCCCGTGCCGCTGGCGCTGGTCTGCGTGGCCACGCCGGCCGACGCGGCGCAAGGCCCGGTGCCGCCCCCCGGCGCCAGCCTGCTGGAGGATACTCAAGGCTGGCTGGCGCGCCGCTACGATGGCCGGCCCGGCACCGCCTACCTGCTGCGCCCCGACCAGCACGTGTGCGCGCGCTGGCGCGCCTTCGAGCCCGCCCGCGTGCAGGCCGCGCTGCGGCGCGCGCTGGGCTGGCCGGAGGGCGCCGGCGCGGCTGCCGAGGCCGCCGCATGACCCGTCCCGGAGATACGCCGATGCCGCTCAACACCGAACCCAATCTCGCCCGTCCGGACGACTTCTACGAGGCCCTGATCGACATGCACCGCGACCTGTCCGACGCCCAGAGCCAGTCCGCCAACGCGCAACTGATCCTGCTGCTCGCCAACCACATCGGCGACCTTGCCATCCTGCAGGAAGCCATGACGCACGCCCGCGCGGGCGTGCTCGCACGGGCTGGCCGACAGCCCGCCGCCGACCCGGCGGCCGCAGCCTGACGCTGCGCGGCCAGCCATTTCCCGTATCCAGAGGAAAGACCCGAGGAAGACCCAGCCCATGACCCAGACCCAATTGAACGTGGCGGCGCGCCCGCACGAGGCAGCCGCACTGGCCTACCAGTCCGGCTTCGCCAACGAATTCGCCACCGAGGCGCTGCCCGGCGCGCTGCCGGAGGGGCGGAACTCGCCCCAGCGCGCGCCCTACGGGCTCTATGCCGAGCAGCTCTCCGGCACCGCCTTCACCGCGCCGCGCGCGCACAACCGCCGCAGCTGGTGCTACCGCATCCGCCCGGCGGCCATGCACGAGCCGTTCACGCCGCTGGCGCAGACGCGCATCGTCAGCCGCTTCGACGCGGTGCCGCCGTCGCCCAACCAGATGCGCTGGAGCCCGCCGCCGATGCCGTCCGCGCCGACCGACTTCATCGACGGCATCGTCACGATGGCCGGCAACGGCGGCCCCGAGGCCATGAGCGGCTGCGGCATCCACCTGTACCTCGCCAACAAGTCGATGGACGGCCGCTTCTTCTACAACGCCGATGGCGAGATGCTGATCGTGCCGCAGCAGGGCCGGCTGCGGCTGGCCACCGAGATGGGCGTGCTCGAGGTCGAGCCGCAGGAGATCGTGGTGGTGCCGCGCGGCGTGCGCTTCCGCGTGGCGCTGCCGGACGGCGAGGCGCGCGGCTATATCTGCGAGAACTACGGCGCGCTGTTCCGCCTGCCCGACCTCGGCGTGCTCGGCGCCAACGGCCTGGCCAACCCGCGCGACTTCCTCACCCCGCACGCCTGGTACGAGGACCGCGAAGGCGATTTCGAGCTGGTGGCCAAGTTCCAGGGCAACCTGTGGCGCGCGCCGATCCGGCATTCGCCGCTCGACGTGGTGGCCTGGCACGGCAACTACGCGCCCTACAAGTACGACCTGCGCCGCTTCAACACCATCGGCTCGATCAGCTATGACCACCCGGACCCGTCGATCTTCCTGGTGCTGCAAAGCCCGTCCGACACCCCGGGCGTGGACACCATCGACTTCGTGATCTTCGGCCCGCGCTGGCTGGCGGCGCAGGACACCTTCCGCCCGCCCTGGTTCCACCGCAACATCGCCAGCGAGTTCATGGGCCTGATCGAAGGCGTCTACGACGCCAAGGCCGACGGCTTCTCGCCCGGCGGCGCCAGCCTGCACAACTGCATGAGCGGCCACGGCCCGGACGCCGAGACCTTCGCCAGGGCCAGCGCGGCGGACACCTCGCAGCCGCATCACATCGGCGATACGATGGCGTTCATGTTCGAGACGCCGGCCGTGATCCGGCCGACGCCCTATGCGGCCGAGTCCGCCCAGCTCCAGCATGACTACTACACCTGCTGGCAAGGCCTGAAGAAGCACTTCGACCCGGCCCGCCGCTGATCCCTCGTCGAGTTTTCCCGGGGCGCCCGCGCAGCCTGGCCGCGCGGGCGCCCCGGCGCATCGCCATTTCCTTCCGGAGCCCCCGATGACCACCATCCCGCATAGCTGGATCGAATCCGCCAACGACGGCGTCACCCATTTCCCGCTGCAGAACCTGCCCTACGGCATCTTTTCCACCACCGGCCAGGGCCCGCGGGCGGGCGTCGCCATCGGCGACTTCATCCTCGACCTCGCCGTGCTCGACGGCGCCGGCCTGCTGCCGCCGGCCGTCAGGGGCGTGTTCGGCGGCGCCACGCTCAATGCCTTCATCGCGCTCGGCAAGCCGGCCTGGACCGAGACCCGCCAGCACCTGACCCGCCTGCTGTCGGCCGGCGACGACACCCTGCGCGGCAAGTCGGCCCTGCACGAGCAGGCGCTGGTGCCGATGGCGTGGGCCACGCTGCACCTGCCGGTGGACATTCCCGGCTACACCGATTTCTATTCCTCGCGCGAGCACGCCACCAACGTCGGCCGCATGTTCCGCGACCCCGACAACGCCTTGCTGCCCAACTGGCTCGAAATCCCCATCGGCTACAACGGCCGCGCCAGCTCGGTGGTGGTCAGCGGCACCGCGCTGCACCGCCCCAAGGGCCAGATCAAGCCGCCCGACGCGCCGCGCCCCGTGTTCGCGGCCTGCCGCAAGCTGGACTACGAACTGGAGATGGCCTTCATCGTCGGCAAGCCCTCGGCGCTGGGCGAAGCCATCAGCACCGCCGACGCGCCCGCGCACATCTTCGGCATGGTGATCCTCAACGACTGGAGCGCGCGCGACATCCAGCAGTGGGAATACGTGCCGCTCGGGCCGTTCAACAGCAAGGGCTTCGGCACCTCGATCTCGCCGTGGGTGGTGACGATGGACGCGCTGGAGCCGTTCCGCCGCGACAATCCCGTCCAGTCGCCCGAGCCGCTGCCGTACCTGCGGCAGCCGCGCGGCAACGCCTACGACATCGCGCTCGAAGTGGCGCTGCGCCCCGAAGGTGCCGAGCACGCCACCACGGTCTGCCGCACCAACTTCAAGGCCATGTACTGGACCGTGGCGCAGCAACTGGCCCATCACACCGTTTCCGGCTGCAACGTGCGCGTGGGCGACCTGATGGGCTCCGGCACCATCAGCGGCACCGCGCCGGACGCCTTCGGCAGCCTGCTGGAGTCGACCCGCAACGGCGCCGAGCCGCTGGCGCTGGACGGCGGCGCCCGGCGCGGTTTCCTCGAGGACGGCGACGAGGTGGTGATGACCGGCTGGTGCCAGGGCGACGGCTACCGCGTGGGCTTCGGCGAGGTGAGCGGCAAGATCCTGCCGGCGAACTGAGCGGCGCGCTGCCGCGGGCCTGCCCGGCCCCGGGCGGCCCGTCCGCCCGCCATCCTGGCGCCGGGCCGCCCCCGGCGGCAGGCTGCCGGGGGCGCGGAAGCGGGAAGGCGCAGCCTCCGTCCCCCCTCGTTCCGGTGGTTACATTTGCGAACTTTCTTAACGCTCTGGCATCCCCCGCGGCTGTTCCTTTGTGCGAGAATTCGGGCCTGACAAAAAATGCGGGCCAAAGTTCGTCCTGTTTTCCGCGTCACCGATGTATTGCCATTCCGGGGTGCTTGTGGCTGCGGCCCCGCCCCGAGGTCAGTTTGGCAAGCCTTTCGCCGTTAATACGGAAATGCGGACCGCGGTCCCCGGCCATGCCGGGGCCGGGCCCGGAAAAACAGGCGGCGAAAAGCACCCACAAAAGCAGAACTCATCGCCGGCGGGCAGATTGCCGGACAGGTGGCAAACAGGAGGCAGCCAGCGGCATCTGCCGGCAACGGGGCGTAACGAAGCGTCAACGAGACGTCAACGGAGCGATATGCGCGCTCCGCGCGTCTGGCGCGGTCGCCGACAGCCACCCCGGGCGGGCGGTGTGCCGGCGGGCCATTTTTTCCACCCAACGCGAACGGCAGGGCAATGGAATTCGGTATTCGCGCATGGGCGGCATGTGCAGCACAACTCGACACGCAGCAAGCCTGGCTGGCCTGGAGCCGCGCGCCCTGGCTGCCGGCTGGCGAAGAACTGCCGGCGCTCGGCCCGATGGCGCCGATGCTGCGCCGGCGCGTGACCGCGCTCGGCCGCGCCGCGCTGCACCCGGCCTACGCCTGCCAGCCGGGCGTGGACGGCATGCCGGTGATCTTCGCCTCGCGCCACGGCGACACCCTGCGCCCGCTGCAGATGCTCGGCAACCTCGCCGACGGCGAGGCGCTCTCGCCCACCGCGTTCGGCCTGTCCGTGCACAACGCCATCGGCGCGCTGTACTCGATCGACCGCGGCGACCCCGCCAACCTGCAGGCGCTGGCCGCCGGCCGCGACACCGTGGAGGCGGCGGTGGTGGAAGCCTGCGGCCTGCTGGCCGACGGCGCCCCCGAAGTCCTGCTGGTCCAGTACGAGGCGCCGTTGCCGGCGCCCTACGCGGTCTTCGCCGACGAGCCCGAATGCCTGTTCGGCTGGGCCTGGCGCGTGGCCGGCCCGCGCGCCGGCGAAACCGTGTTCAGCCTGGAGGCGAGCGACGCCGTGCCGGCCACGCCGCGGGAGCCGCTGCTGCCCCACGGGCTGGACGTGCTGCGCTTCGTGCTGGCCGGCGACGCCGAACTGCACCATGCCGGCGAGCGCGCCGGCTGGAGGTGGCGGCGTCATGGTTGAGCGCCTGGACCGCGCCTGGCGCGTGTGCGCCACCGGCCTGTGCTTCTTCAGCTTCGGCGTGGGCGGGCTGCTGCTGCGCGTGCTGGTGTTTCCGCTGCTGACGCTGCTGCTGTGGTCGCCGGCCAGCCGCCAGCGGGTCTGCAAGCACGTCGTGCGCCACGCCTTCCGCCTGTTCCTGCTGCTGATGCGCGCGGTCGGCGTGATCCGCTACGAAGTGCTGCACCCCGAGCGGCTGCGGCGCAGCGGCCTGCTGATCGTGGCCAACCATCCCTCGCTGATCGACGTCATCTTCCTGGTCGCGCTGACGCGCCAGGCCGACTGCGTGGTCAAGTCAGGGTTGGCGCGCAACCCGTTTACGCGCGGGCCGGTGCGCGCCACCGGCTACGTCTGCAACGATTCCGGCGCCGGCATGGTGGACGACTGCATCGCCTCGCTGCGCGCGGGCAACAACCTCGTCATCTTTCCCGAAGGCACGCGCACCCCGGCGCGCGGCCCGCTGCGGCTGCAGCGCGGCGCGGCCAACATCGCCGTGCGCGGCGGCTTCGCGCTCACCCCGGTGGTGATCCGCTGCGAGCCGCCCACGCTGACCAAGGGCGACAAGTGGTACCGCGTGCCGGCGCGCCGGCCGCGCTACGTCATCGACGTGCGCGAGGACGTCGGCGTGGAGCGCTGGGCGCGCCCGGGGCTGGACGACGCGCTGGCCGTGCGGCAACTGACACAATCGCTATCCGAGTTTTTCTCCAGGGAGGTCCGCCGTGAAGGCGCTTGAACACGAAATCAAGGAACTGATCATTTCATCGCTGTCGCTCGAAGATATCGGCCCGGCCGACATCGACGCCGGCGCGCCGCTGTTCATCGACGGCCTGGGCCTGGATTCGATCGACGCGCTCGAACTCGGGCTGGCGCTGCAGAAGCGCTACGGCGTGACCATGAACGGCGACAAGGACGAGATGCGCGAGCGCTTTGCCAGTGTCGCGGCGCTGGCCGCCTTCGTGGCGTCGCAGCGCGCCGGCCGGACCCCGGCCTGATTCCGCCCGCCCATCCCGTTAGCCCATCAAGCACAACCGACAAGGGAGCCCCTCATGACCCATGATGAAATCTTTGCGCGGGTGGCCACCGTGCTCGAGGAAACCTTCGAGATCGAGCGCGCGCGCATCCGTCCCGAAGCGCGCCTGTACGAAGACCTGGACATCGACAGCATCGATGCGGTCGACCTGCTGGTCAAGCTCAAGCCCATGCTCAACAAGCCGATCAAGCCCGAGCAGTTCAAGGCGGTGCGCACCGTGCAGGACGTGGTGCAGGCGCTGGCCCTGCTGATCGACTCGCCCGCCACGGCCTGAGCCGCATGCGCTGGCGCAAACTGCTGCTCGGCGTGCTCACGCTGTGCTATCCGGTGGCGATCTACGCCGGCCTGCAATACTGGCCGCCGCGCGTGCTGGCGCTGGCGCTGGTGGCGCTGGCGCTGCTGCGCGCGCTGACCAGCCGCCAGGCCGGCTGGCGCTGGCTGGCGGTGCTGGCCGCCGGGCTGGCCGCGGTGGTGGCGGCCTCCAACCACGCCTTGCCGCTCAAGCTCTATCCGGTGCTGGTCAACGCCGCCATGCTGGCCGTGTTCGGCTGGAGCCTGCGCCATCCGCCCAGCCTGGTCGAACGGCTGGCGCGCCTGCGCGAGCCGGAGCTGCCGCCCGCCGGCGTGGCCTACACGCGGCGCGTGACCCAGGCCTGGTGCGTGTTCTTCGTCTGCAACGGCACGGCGGCGGCGCTCACCGCGGTGCTGGCCAGCGACCGCATCTGGGCGCTCTACAACGGCGGCATCGCCTATGGCCTGATGGGCGCGATGTTCGCCGGCGAATGGCTGGTGCGCCAGCGCGTGATGGCGGGAGGGCGGCATGGCTGAGTGGCTTGGCATCAGCGGCCTGATGGCGGCGCTGCCGGCGCGCGCGCACGTGGTGGCGCATGGCGAGGACGGCAGCCTGGACGCGCCCGCCTTCGTGGCGCGCGCGGCGACCTGGCGCGAAGCCTTCGCGGCGGCGCCCGGCGCGAGCGTGGCGCTCTATGCCGAATCCACCGCCGAGTTCGCCGCCGCGCTGTTCGGCGCGTGGCATGCCGGCAAGCACGTGGTGCTGCCCGGCGACACGCGCGCCGAGACGCTCGCCGCGCTGGACGGGCACGCCGCGGTCCGCGCCGGCGACCTGCCCGGCGGCATCCGCCCGCGGCAGCACGCGGCCTGCGCCGCGCCCGAATGGCCGCGCCTCGATCCGCGCGCGACGCGGGTGACGATGTTCACCTCCGGCTCCACCGGCGCGCCCGGCGCCATCGTCAAGCACCTGTCGCAACTGGAAGCGGAAGTGCAGGCGCTGCAGGCCGCGTTCGGCGCCGCGGTGCCGGCGCGGGCGCGCGTGCTGGCCACGGTCTCGCACCAGCATATCTACGGCCTGCTGTTCTGCGTGCTGTGGCCGCTGGCCGCGGCGCGCGCCATGCCGGCCGCGCGGCTGGCCTTCCACGAGGAAATCGTGCGCGCCTGCGGCGACGGCGCGCCGGCCGTGCTCGTGACCAGCCCGGCGCACCTGCGGCGCATGCCGCCGGCGCTCGACTGGGCGCCCGCGCGCGCCGCGCTGCACGCGGTGTTCTCGTCGGGCGGCCCGCTGCCGCCCGAGGCCGCGGCCGACGCGCTGCGCCATCTCGGCCACGCGCCCGTCGAAGTGTTCGGCAGCTCCGAGACCGGCGGCATCGCCTGGCGCCAGCGCGCGCGCCACGACGAGCGCTGGACGCCGCTGCCGGGCGTGCAGTGGCGCCTGCAGGACGGATTTCTCGCCGTGCGCTCGGCCCATCTGCCGGACGACGGCTGGCATCTGTGCGCCGACCGCGCGCAGCCGGCCGGCGACGGCGGCTTCGCGCTGGCGGGGCGCGCCGACCGCATCGTCAAGATCGAGGAAAAGCGCGTCTCGCTGACGCAGGTCGAGCAGGCCCTGCAGCAGTCCGCGCTGGTGCGCGAAGCGCGCGTGGTGCTGCTCGAGCTCGACAGCGGCATGCGCCTGGGCGCGGTGGTGGTGCCCAGCGAAGGCGGCGCCGCCATGCTGGCCGGCGCCGGCAGGGCGGCGTTGCTGGCCGCGCTGCGCGCGGATCTCGCGCCCGCCGTGGACGCGCTCGCGCTGCCGCGCCGCTGGAGCTTTGCCGAGGCCTTGCCGTGCAACGCGCAGGGCAAGACCACCGAAGCCATGCTGCGCGACGTGTTCCGCCGCGTGCTGCCGGTGGCGCGCTGGCAACCGTCGCCGGACGCGCTGTCGGCCAGCGCCGAGCTGGAGATCGGCGCGGACCTCGCCGTGTTCGACGGCCATTTTCCGGGCAGCCCGATCGCGCCCGGCGTGGCCCAGGTCGACTGGGTCATGGCGCTGGCGCCCGAGCGCCTGCCGGTGCCGCCGCGCGCGCAGTTCCGCCGCCTCGAGACGCTCAAGTTCCAGGCCGTGATCGTGCCCGGCAGCACCGTGCAACTGGCGCTGACCTGGCAGCCCGAGCGCAATGCGCTGGCGTTCCGCCTCAGTTCGGCGCAGGGCCCGCACGCGAGCGGGCGCATCGTGTTCGGAGACGCGCATGTTTAAGCCGGTGGTGCTGGTGCCGGTCTACAACCACGAGCGCGCCATCGGCGCGATGGTGCAGGCCATCCTGCGGCATCCGCTGCCGTGCCTGCTGGTGGACGACGGCAGCAGCCCCGCGTGCGAGCGCGTGCTGCGCGAGATCGCCGCCGCGCATGCCGGGCGCGTGCACCTGATCCGCCTGCCCGAGAACCAGGGCAAGGGCGGCGCCATCATGGCTGGTTTCGAGGAAGCCGCCCGCATGGGCTTCACGCACGCGCTGCAGATCGACGCCGACGGCCAGCACGACGCCGGTTGCATCCCGCAGTTCGCGGCGCTGGCGCAGGCGCGCCCCGAGGCGATGGTCTGCGGCTACCCGGTCTACGACGCATCGGTGCCGCGCGTGCGGCTGCTGGCGCGCTACCTGACCCACGTGTGGGTGTGGATCAACACGCTCTCGCTCGCCATCCGCGATTCGATGTGCGGGCTGCGCGTCTATCCGCTCGGCCCGGCGCTGGCGCTGGTGCGCGAGGTGCGGCTGGGCCGGCGCATGCAGTTCGACACCGAGGTGCTGGTCCACCTGGTCTGGCGCGGCGTGCCGATCGTCAACGTGCCCACCCAGGTCACGTATCCGTCCGACGGCGTCTCGCATTTCCAGGTCTGGCGCGACAACGCGCTGATCTCCACCATGCACGCGCGGCTGTTCTGCGGCATGGTGGCGCGGCTGCCGCGGCTGCTGTGGCGCAAGGTGCGGCCGGCATGAGCGCGCCGCGAGACACCGCGCCGCCGGGCCGCATGGCGCGCCACTGGAGCCAGATCCGCGAGTCCACCTGCGTGTGGGGCGTGTGGTGCCTGTACGGGCTCTACCGCCTGTGCGGCCGCGCACTGTTCCGCGCCGTGCTGTACCCGGTCGTGGCCTATTACTGGCTGGCCAGGCCGCTCGCGCGCCGCGCCTCGCTCGACTACCTGCGGCGCGTGCAGGCCGCCACCGGCGCGGTGCTGCCGGCCGGCGCCACGCCGGGCCTGCGCCACAGCCTGCGCCACCTGTTCTCGTTCGCCGACACGCTGCTCGACAAGCTGCTGGCCATCGGCGGCGGCTACCGCTACGGCAACGTGCGGCGCGAAGGCGCCGAGGTGATGCTGCGGCAGATCGCCAGCGGCCAGGGCGGCATCATCGTGACCGCGCACATGGGCTGCCTGGAGTTGTGCCGCGTGCTGGCCAACCAGCGCCAGGGCCTGCGCCTGACGGTGCTGGTGCATACCGCGCACGCGGCGCAGTTCAACCGCATCCTGTCGCGGCTCGATCCGCGCTCGGGGCTGCAACTGTTCCAGGTCGACGACATCTCGCCGGCCACCGCGCTGCAACTGGCCGAGAAGGTGCGCGCCGGCGAGTTCGTCGCCATCGCCGGCGACCGCGTGCCGGTGCACGGCGGCCGCACCGTGACGGTGCCGTTCTTCGGCGCGCCGGCGCGCTTCCCGGTCGGCCCCTACGTGCTGGCCGCGCTGATGGAATGCCCGCTGTTCGCGATGGGCTGCGTGCGCTCGGGCGACGGCCACCTGCTGCGCTTCACCGAACTGGCGCGCGAGGTGCGCCTGCCGCGCGCGCGGCGCGAGGCCGTCCTGACCGGCCACGCCGCGGACTATGCACAATGGCTGTCGCGGCTGCTCGCCGAGTCGCCCTACGACTGGTTCAACTTCTACGATTTCTGGGGGCAGGGCGGCGGCGTGCCCGAGGCCGCGCGCGCCGGCGCGCCACATGCGCCGAACGCACCAAACGCACCAAACGCACCAAACGCACCAAACGCACCAGGCGCGGCACCGGCGCCGCGCGGCGACTGACGTCCCGCCCCCATCACGCAACCGCCATGTCTCCAGACCTCAGCCACGAGATCACGCTCAGCCCCGCCTTCCACGACCTCGACCCGATGAACGTGGTGTGGCACGGCAACTACGTGCGCTATTTCGAGCAGGCGCGCTGCGCGCTGCTCGAGCGTTTCCATTACGACTACCCGGCCATGCGCGACTCCGGCTACGCCTGGCCGGTGGTGGACATGCGCGTGAAGTACGTCGGCCCGCTGACCTACGGCCAGCCCTTCGTCATCCGCGCCACCATCGTCGAGTGGGAGAACCGCCTGAAGATCGACTATCTGGTGCGCGACGCCGCCACCGGCCGGCGCCTGACCAAGGGCTACACCATCCAGGTGGCGGTGGACATGCGCAGCGCCGAGATGTGCTACGTGTGCCCGCCGGTGCTGTGGGAGCGGCTCGGCGTGCCGGCCGCGCCGGACGGGGAGGGCCAGGCATGAAGCGCCGCGCCTTCCTGCTGGCCCTGTGCGGCGCCATGCTGGCCGCCCCGCGCCTGGCCGGCGCGGCCGCGCCCGACCTGCTGGCCGCGGTGGCCGCGCGCCTGTCCGACGCGCCGGTGATCCACGGCCGCTTCGAGCAGACCCGCCGCCTGTCCGGCTTCGCCAACCCGCTGGTGTCGCGCGGCGACTTCGTGCTGGCGCGCGAGCGCGGCGTGGTGTGGAGCACGCGCGAGCCGTTCGCCTCCAGCCTGCTGGTGACGCCGGAGCGGCTGGTCATGCGCGGCGCCGACGGGCGCGTGCAGCAGCAGATGCAGGCCGACGCCCAGCCCGCCATGCGCGTGGTCGGCGAATCGGTGATCGCGGTGCTGCGCGGCGACCTGCAGACCCTGTCGGCGCGCTTCGAGGTGGCCGGCAAGCTGGCCGGCAAGAACGGCTGGTCGCTCACGCTCACGCCGCGCGACGCCGCCATGCGCCGCGTGTTCGCGCGCATCGAGCTGGCCGGCGACCGCTTCGTGCGCGACGTGCGCCTGGAGGAAGCGGGCGGCGACAGCACCCACGTCAAGCTGATCGACCCGAGCGCGGCCACCCGGCTGGCCGCCGACGAGGAGCCGCGCTTTGAGTAATGCCAGCAACGCCAGCATGGCCACCGGCAAGCCCCTGCGCGGCCTCAGCCCCCTGGAGCGGGTGCTGGCCGTGGGCTGGCTGCTGCTGGTGATCGCGCTGGCGGCGCACCAGTTGCAGTTCTGGCGCGCCTCGCGGCTCGACACCGACGTGATGGCGCTGCTGCCCACCAGCCAGCGCACCGCCACCGCCGACCGCGTGCTGCGCCGGCTGGCCGATGGCGTCTCGCGCGAGATCGTGGTGCTGGTCGGCGCGCCGGACTGGCCCGCCGCGCGCGCCGCGGCGCAGCGCTTCAGCGCCGCGACGCAGCCGCGGGCCAGCCTGCTGCAGCCGGTGGACCGCATCGCCAGCTTCGACCTGGACGCGGCGCTGGCCTTCTACCGGCCCTACCGCGACCGGCTGCTGACCGACAGCCAGCGCGCCATGCTCGGCCACGCCGACGCGGACGCGCTGGCCCGGCAGGCGCTGACCCGCCTCTACCAGCTTTCCACCGGCCCGCGCCTGACCGGCTGGGCCGCCGACCCGCTCGGCCTGTGGCAGGACTGGTGGCTGTCGCGCGCGGCCATGACGCGCGTGCACGAGCGCGACGGCCTGGCCGCCCTCAGCGCCGAGGGCAAGGAATGGGTGCTGCTGACCTACCGCATCAGCAAGCCCGCGTTCTCCGTGAGCGGCGACACCGATTACGCCGACCTGCTCAGGCTCGCCACGCGCGCCGCGCAGCAGGGCGGCGGCGTGCAGGTGGTGGCGGCCGGCATCCCGCTGCACGCGGAAGCGGCCGCCGCGCAGGCCAGCGTGGAGATGAACGTGATCGGCTGGGGCTCGCTGGCGGCGGTGCTGCTGCTGGTGTGGCTGGCCTTCCGCTCGCTGCGCCCGATCATTCTGGTCGGGCTGTCGCTGCTGGTGGGCACGGCGGCGGCGGTGTCCGTCACGGCGCTGGTGTTCGAGCGCGTGCATCTCATCACGCTGGTGTTCGGCGCCAGCCTGGTGGGCGTGGCGGAGGATTACGGCATCCATTATTTCGTCTCGCGCCAGGCCAGCCCGGGCGCCACGCCGCCGCAGGTGATGCGCCGGCTGCTGCCGGGCATGGCGCTGGCGCTGTCGACCAGCGCGGTGGCCTACCTCGCGCTCGGCATCGCGCCGTTCCCGGGGCTGCGCCAGATGGCGCTGTTCTCGGCGGTGGGGCTGGTGGCGGCGTTCCTGACCGTGGTGTTCTGGTTCCCGCTGCTCGACCGCGGCCAGTTGCGCCAGACCCGCCTGTCGTCCTGGCTGACCGCCAGCCTGGCGCGCTGGCCGCGCGTGGGCGCGGAGCGCCGCTCGCTGCTGCTGCTCGGGCTGCTGGCGCTGTTCGTGGTGCCGGGCCTGTGGCAGGTCCGCGTGGCTGACGACGTGCGCCAGCTGCAAAGCTCGCCGCCGGCGCTGATCGAGGCGCAGCGCGCCGCCGGGCGGCTGCTCGGCACGCCCAGCCCGGCGCAGTTCCTGCTGGTGCGCGGCGCCACGCCGGACCAGGTGCTGGCGCGCGAGGAACAGATCAAGCAGGCGCTGGCCGGCGTGGTCGCGCGCGGCGGGCTGGACGGTTTCGTGGCGATTTCCGACTGGGTGCCCTCGGCCGCGCGCCAGCGCGCCGACGCGGCCCTGGCCGACGGCCTGGAAGGCGCCGTGCGCGAGCGCGTGGCGCGCGCGGTCGGCGGCGCCGTGGGCGCGGCCGGCGCCGCGCCGGCCGGGCAGGTGCTGACCTTGCCGGCGTGGCTGGCCGCGCCGGTCTCGGACACGCTGCGCCACCTGTGGCTGGACCGCGAAGGCGACGGCTACGCCAGCGTCATGCTGCTGCGCGGCCTCGACAAGCCGGCCACGCTGGCGCTGATCGAGGCCGCCGCGGCCACCGTGCCGGGCGTGGAGTGGGTCGACCGCGTGGCCGACCTGTCCGCGCTGCTCAAGCATTACCGCGTGCTGATGACGTGGCTGCTGGCCGCCGGCGCCGCCGCGGTGGCGCTGCTGCTGGCGTGGCGCTACGGCCGCGGCGCGTGGCGCGCGCTGGTGCCCACGCTGCTGGCGGCGCTGTTCAGCGTGGCGCTGCTGGGCTGGCTGCACGTGCCGCTGCAATTGTTCTCGGTGCTGGCGCTGGCGCTGCTGCTGGGCGTGGGGGTGGACTACGGCATCTTCCTGCTCGAGCATCCCGGCGA
>NZ_AQPL01000040.1:0-1642 GCF_000395345.1 Cupriavidus sp. WS
GCGTGGGGGTGGACTACGGCATCTTCCTGCTCGAGCATCCCGGCGACGGCGAGTCATGGACGGCGATCGTGCTCGGCGCGGCCAGCACGCTGCTGGCGTTCGGCCTGCTCGCGCTGTCGTCCACGCCGGCGCTGCATGCGTTCGGCATGACCATGCTGTCCGGCGTGGGCGCGGTGTGGCTGCTGTCGCCGTGGTTCCGGCCGCGCGCCGCGCCGCACGGCGGCAGGTAGGGAACAGGCGGGAACAGGCAGCAGCAAGAAGCAGCAAGCAGGAAAGAAGCAGGAAAACAGACCAACGAGATCGACAAGATCCAACCACAGGAACAGGGTTACGAATGCATACCGAACAGGTGGACGTCCTTATCATCGGCGCGGGGCCGGCCGGCTCCGTGGCCGCGGGCCTGCTGCGCAAGCGCGGCATCGGCGTGCTGGTGCTGGAGAAGGAAACCTTCCCGCGCTTCTCGATCGGCGAGAGCCTGCTGCCGCAGAGCATGGCGTATATCGAGGAGGCCGGCATGCTGCAGGCCGTGGTGGAGGCGGGCTTCCAGTACAAGAACGGCGCGGCCTTCGCGCGCGGCGAGCGCTACACCGAATTCGATTTCCGCGACAAGTTCTCCGCCGGCTGGGGCACCACCTACCAGGTCCAGCGCGCGCGCTTCGACGACGTGCTGATCCGCGAGGCGCAGAAGCAGGGCGCCGAGGTCCGCTTCCGCCACCAGGTCACGGCGGTGGACGTCGAGGGCGAGCAGCCCCGCGTCACCGTGCGCGGCGCCGACGGCAACGTCTACGGCGTGCAGGCGCGCTTCCTGCTGGACGCCTCCGGCTTCGGCCGCGTGCTGCCGCGCCTGCTGGACCTGGAGTCGCCGTCCAACTTCCCGGTGCGCAGCGCCATCTTCACGCACGTGGAGGACCGCATCCCGCCCGGCACCTTCGACCGCAACAAGATCCGCATCGGCGTGCATCCCGAGCACGTGGACGTGTGGTACTGGACCATCCCGTTCTCGGACGGGCGCTGCTCGCAGGGCGTGGTGGCGGAAAAGCGCTTCCTCGACCAGTACGGCGGCACCGAGACCGAGCGCCTCCAGGCGCTGGTCGGCGAGGAGCCGGGCCTGGCGAAGCTGCTGGCCAACGCCGCGTGGGACACCCCGGCGCGGCAGATCGTCGGCTACTCGGCCAACGTCAAGTCGCTGTGGGGCAAGGGCTACGCGCTGCTCGGCAACGCCGGCGAGTTCCTCGATCCGGTGTTCTCGTCGGGCGTGACCATCGCCTTCAAGTCGGCCAGCCTCGCCACCGCCTGCCTGGCGCGCCAGTTCGCCGGCGAGGCGGTGGACTGGCAGGCCGAGTACGGCACGCCGCTCAAGCAGGGCGTGGACTGCTTCCGTACCTTCGTCGAGGCGTGGTACGAGGGCAGCTTCCAGAAGCTGATCTTCCACCCCGACGCCACGCCGGACATCCGCCGCATGATCTCGGCCATCCTGGCCGGTTATGCGTGGGACCGCGGCAACCCGTTCGTGACCGAATCGCGCCGCCGCCTGGCCGTGCTGGAGCAGCTTTGCGCGTGACCGTTTTCCGCTTTGCGCCACGCATGGCCGCCGCGCCGCTGGCCGCCGCGGCCGTGCTGCTGGCGGGCTGCGCCGCGCCCG
>NZ_AQPL01000041.1:0-18788 GCF_000395345.1 Cupriavidus sp. WS
ACTGAGCTAACGCCCCAACGAAGAAAGAGATTCTATCATCGTTTTTGAGTTTGTCAAACGTTTAGTGCTTTTTCTTCGTTCCGCGTTGGCGGCGCTTGCGCGGCGATCACGCATGAAGCCGGCGCACGCGGCGGGAACTTGCCCGCGCCTGCGGCGGTCACGTCCGGAGGCGAACGAAGCGTAGGCCTTTGCGGACGAGTCGGGCCGACCCATGTTAGGATGTTTTTTCACTTGCAATGGAGGGCTGTACCGATGGATATCAAGTTCCAAGAGCAAGAGCGTTACGATATCAACAATGAAGGCTTGCTGTTCCACGCCGTCGTCGACGGCCAACCCGTCACCTGCGTGGTGACGCGCGAGGCGCTGTGGGAAGGCTTCAGCGCCGACCAGGTGCTGTCGCTCGAAGAAGCTTTCCGCGCCGGGCGCGAGACCATCGAGCGCGCCGCCGTGGTGCTGATCGAGCAGGGCGCCGCACAGCCGGTGGTAGTCAAGCGCGCCCACGTGGCGCCGCTCTGAAACGGGTTTCAGTCCGGGCCGGTCATCGGTCCGATCCCGGGCGCCCGCTTCATGTGTTTGCGGCTGCCGGCGATTCGCCAGCAGTTGCCTGGCGCCGGATTCTCCGGCGTTTCTCTTTTCGTTTCACTCCCCGTCGCTACTAGCCGCCATCGTGCCGCATGCCGTGCCGCGTGCCGTGGCAATGCCGCATGCGCGCGCTTCATGCCGGCTGCACGGCGGCGCCGGGGCGGCTGGCGCATTCCTCGAAGATGCGCGCGCGGCAGGCGCGGCACACCGCCGGGTCGAGCCGGGCGATGATGGTGTGCAGGGCCTGCCGCTTGGTCGGGAAGATGTGGTCCTCGCCCAGCTTGGCGGTGAAGCCGGTCTGCTCCCAGGTCTGCAATACCTGCGTGCGCGGCCGGTGGAAATAGAGATCGCCGCCGGCCGCGCGCCGCTCGGTCAGTTCGCTCTCCCACATCTCGGCGCCGGCCAGGTCGATGAAGTTCATGCTCTTGGTCATGGCCAGCAGGTGGATCTGCCCGGGGTGCGCCGTGCGCGCGTGGTGCAGCCGGTCGGTGACGTACTGCACGGCGCCGAAGTAGATCGCGCCTTCCATGCGCAGCAGCTTCAGTTGCGGGCATTCCGGCTGCGGCCGGCGCAGTTCGTCGAGCGGGGTGAAGCGGCGCTCGGGGTCGTCCGCGTCCGGCACCAGGCTGCGCACGGCCGGGCGCGAGGTGCGGTAGAGATAGGCCACCAGCGACAGGATGGTGCCGAGCAGGACCGCCATCTCCAGGCGGATGGCGAGCGTGGCGGCGAACGTGCTGATGGCGATGGCGAACTCGGCGCGGCTCAGGCTGGCGATGCGCCGCAGCCGCGCGAAGTCGAACAGGCCCCACGCCACCAGCAGCAGCATCGCGGCAATCGCCGCCAGCGGAATCTGCGCCAGCAGCGGCGCGCTGGCCGTCACCAGCACGACCAGCAGCAGCGCCGAGAACACGCCGGCCAGCGGAGTCTGCGCGCCGGCCTCGTAGTTGGGCATCGAGCGGTTCAGCGAGCCGCACGAGATGTAGGCCGAGAACAGGCCGCCTGCGATGTTCGACAGGCCCTGGCCGATGAACTCGCGGTTGGCGTCGATATGCTGGCCCGAGCGCAGCGCCACCGCCTTGGCGATCGAGATCGACTGGCCCAGCGCCACGATGGTCAGCGCCGCGGCGATGCCCAGCAGGTCGGGCACGGCCTGCTAGGCAATGTCCGGCAGATGGAAGGGCGGGATTGCCGAGGGAATCGGCCCGACCACGTTGACGTGGCGCGCGCCCCGGCTCCAGCCCGGCGCGTTGAGCAGCAGGGCCGTGCCGTAGCCGGCCAGCAGGCCCAGCAGCATGAACGGCAGGCGGCGCCAGACGCGCTTCACGGCGAGCGTGACGGCCAGCGTGACCACCGCCACGGTAAACGCGCTCCAGTTGATGGCGGCGGCGTTGTCCAGCAGGAAGCGCACCACGCCGAAGGCGCTGGTGCCGGTGGGCACGGCCAGCCCGAACAGGTCCTTGAGCGCGTAGAGCCCGATCAGCGTCGCCGCGCCGCAGGTGAAGCCGAGCAGCACCGAGGGCGAGATGAAGTTGGCCAGCGAGCCCAGCCGCAGCGTGCCCACCGCCAGCTGCAGCACGCCGACCATGATGGTCACGGCCAGCGCGAGGTTGATGTAGGCCGGGCTGCCGGCGAAGGCCACCGGGCTCAACATGGCGAACAGCGCCAGCGAGTTGGCGTTGGTCGGCCCCGACATCACGTGCCAGCTCGAGCCGAACAGCGCGGCCACGATGCAGGGGATGACCGCCGCGTAGATGCCGTACTGGGGCGGCAGCCCGGCCAGCGTGGCGAAGGCCACGCCCTGCGGCAGCACCAGCACCGCGCCGAGCAGGCCGGCCACCAGGTCGGCGCGCAGCGAGGCGGCGCCGACCCGGTGGCGCCACGCCGGCAGCAGGCGCGCCAGCATCGCGCCGGGGCCGGCCGCGCTCATGCGCGCGGGTCCTTCGCGTCGAAGCTCTCCAGCAGTTCGTCGAGCGCGCCGTAGACCTTGCCGAGCCGCTCGGCGCCGATCATGCGCTCCAGCTCCGCGTAGCGCCGCTCGATCAGCGGCTCCATCGCGGCGATCATGGCGCGGCACTTGTCCGTCAGCGAGATCTGCTGGCGGCGCTGGTCGGTGGCGCAGCGCGAGCGCAGGATCAGGCCCGCCTCCTCCATGCTGGACAGCATCCGGGTCAGGCTGGGGCTGAGGATGAGGCAGGCGTCGGCGAGCTGGTTCGGCTCCATCTCGCCCTGCTCGTTGAGTGTGCGCACCACGCGCCATTGCTGCTCGGTCAGGCCGTGCTGGCGCAGGATCGGCCGGAAGCCGGCCATGAGCGTTTCGCGGGCCTGCAGCAGCAGGTGGGGCAGGTTGCGGTGGCGGAAGGTAGCCGGTTTCATGCCCGCCAGTGTAGCCGCGCGGAGGCCATCGCGCGAGCCGGTGGCGATACCGATGGCGCCGGCCGCGCGGGCCGGTTCCGCGCCGCGCCGCGCGGGCTCAATCCAGCGTGGCCACCACCGGCGTGTGGTCGGACGGCTGCTCCCAGGTGCGCGGCACGCGGTCGATCACGCAGCCGCGGCAGGCCTCGCGCAGCGCCGGCGACAGCAGGATATGGTCGATGCGCAGGCCGGCATTGCGGCGGAAGGCGAACATGCGGTAGTCCCACCACGAGAAGCTCTTCTCCGGCTGCTCGAACAGGCGGAACGCATCGGCCAGGCCCAGCGCCTCCAGCGCGCGGAACGCCTCCCGCTCCTGCGGCGACACCAGGTTCTGGCCTTCCCACTTGGCCGGATCGTGCACGTCGCGGTCCTCGGGCGCGATATTGAAGTCGCCCAGCAGCGCCAGCTTCGGGTACTTCGCCAGCTCGCCGCGCAGCCACGCCGTCATGGCGCGCAGCCAGTCGAGCTTGTAGACGAATTTGTCGGAGTCGGGCGCCTGGCCGTTGGGGAAATAGGCGCACACCAGGCGCACGTCGCCATAGGTGGCCGCCACCACGCGCTGCTGGGTGTCCTCGAAGCCGGGGATGTTGCGCACCACGTCGGCGGGCGCCGGCATGGTCGCGCCGCGCGCCAGGATCGCCACGCCGTTGTAGGTCTTCTGGCCGGTGAACACGCTGTGGAAGCCGGCGCTTTCCAGCTCGGCCAGCGGGTATTTGTCGTCCGGCATCTTCAGCTCCTGCAGGCACAGGGCGTCGATGGGCGTGTCGGCTTTTTCCTGCTCGTTCAGCCAGTCCAGCACCTGCGGCAGCCGGACCTTGAGCGAGTTGACGTTCCAGGTGGCGATTCTCATGGGATAGGGGAAACTCTTTTCATTTGATGTTGCTCCGCCGTCAGGCCAGAGCCTCGATGACAGCCTGCGGGTTGCGCTCGATCACGTTGAGCAGCACCAGCGCCGGGCCGCGCGGCGTGCGGTCGCCACGCTCCCAGTGCCGCAGGGTTGCCGTGGAAAAGCCGAAGCGCGCGGCGAACTGTTCCTGGGTCATGCCCACCTTGGCGCGCACGGCCTTCACGTCGATGGCGCGGGGGCGGTGCACGCGCACGCCGTGCTCGTCGCCCTTGGCGTGGGAGATGGCCTCTTGCAGGCCCTGCTTGATGCTTTCGAATGCCGTGCTCATGATGGTGTCCTTTCCTTCCAGATGCCTGTCAGCACATCGACCAGGCCGGCCAGTTCGTTGCGCTCGGCCTTGGTCAGGTTGGCCTTGTCACCCTTGGCGAAGAGCGTCAGCAGGTACAGCGGCATGCGGTCGTCATGGTAGTAGTAGATGACCCGCACGCCACCGCTCTTGCCCTGGCCGCCACGGCGCCAGCGCAGTTTGCGCACGCCGCCGGTGCCTTCCATGATGTCCCCGGCCCTGGGATGCCCGGCGAGGTAGTCGATCAGGTCCTGGCGTTCTTCCGCGCTCAGGAGCTTGTCGGCCAACCGGCTGTACGTGGGCAGTTCGGCAATGCCGCGCAGGGCGTCGTTCATGGCCCATTCTAATCCATTGGATTAGCTTTCTCAAGGGCAACCCCAGCCTTGCCATTTTCCCCGGCAGTCAGTGCGCCGGCGCCGCGGTCCCGCCGGCCTGGGCGGCCCGCGCCGCGCGGGCATTGCGCCTGGCCTTGCCGGCCTCCACGGCGACCGCCACGATGGCCGCCGCGCCGACCGACACCGCCAGTTCCAGCGCATCCAGCGGCCGGGTGTGGAGCAGCGCCTGGAACACCGGCAGATAGATTACCGCGAGCTGCAGGCACAGGGTGAGCAGGACCGCGCCGAGCAGCGGCAGGTTGGTGGCCAGCGGCAGCCGCCACAGCGGGACGTGCTCCGAGCGGATCGCCATCACGTGCGCCATCTGCGCCAGCGTCAGCGTGGTGAACACCATCGTCTGCCAGCCGTCGCGGTCCTGGCCGAGGGCCCATGCCTGGACGCCCAGCGAGACCAGGCCGATCAGCAGGCCGATCCCGAGGATGTGCTGCCACATGCCGTGCGCGAAGAGGCTCTCGCGCGGATGGCGGGGCGGCCGGCGCATGACGTCCGCCTCGGCGGGCTCGGCGGCGAGCGCCAGGCCCGGCAAGCCGTCGGTGACGAGGTTGATCCACAGGATCTGCGCCGGCAGCAGCGGGATGGGCAGCAGGAACAGCGGCGCCAGGGTGATGACCCAGAGCTCGCCCGAGTTGCCCGTCATCGCATAGCGGACGAACTTGCGGATGTTGTCGTAGATGCGGCGCCCCTCGCGCACGGCGGCCACCACGGTGGCGAAGTTGTCGTCGAGCAGCACCAGGCTGGCGGCTTCCCGGGCGATGTCGGTGCCCTGCCTGCCCATCGCCACGCCGATGTCGGCGCGCTTGAGCGCGGGCGCGTCGTTGATGCCGTCGCCGGTCATGGCGACGAAGTGGCCAAGGTCCTGCAGCGCTTCGACGATGCGCAGCTTCTGCTCGGGATCGACCCGCGCGTAGACCCGGACGTGGGCGACGGCGGCCAGCAGCGCCGCGCGGTCGAGCTGCGCCAGGGCGGCGCCGGTGAGGACCTCGCCGCCGTGCTCGCCGAGGATGCCGAGCATGCGGGCGATGGCCAGCGCGGTCTCGGGATGGTCGCCGGTGATCATCACCGGCATGATGCCGGCGGTGACGCAGTCGCGCACCGCGGCCGCCGCTTCCGGGCGCGGCGGATCGAACAGCGCCACCAGGCCGAGAAAGGTCAGCGACGACTCGGCGCCGGCCACGGCATCGGGGGCGGGCAAGGCATCGTGCTCGCGCATGGCCAGGGCCAGCACCCGCAGGCCCTGCGCGGCCAGGGCCTGCGCGTCATGCAGCGCGTCATGCAGTGCGGCTCGCGGCGCCATCGGCAGCGTGCCGTCCGCGGTCTGGCGCGAGGTGCAGCACGGTATCACCGACTCCGGCGCGCCCTTGGTGAAGGCGATGTAGCCGGCGGCCTGGCGATGGAAGGTGGTCATGCGCTTGCGCGCCGCGTCGAAGGGCTGCTCCTGCACGCGCGGCAGCCGCGCCTCCAGCGCCAGCTTGTCGATGCCGGCGGCGGACGCGGCATCCGCCAGGGCGGTCTCGGTCGGGTCGCCAATCCAGGTGGTGCTGATGTCGGTGCCGGCGTCGGGATCGGGGCGCGCGTCGTTGCACAGCGCGGCGGCGACCAGCAACTGGCGCTGGCAGGGGGTGGCCAGCGCCTCGCCCGGCAGCCACGGCCGGGCGTCGGCGAGCAGGCGTTCCAGCCGCATGCGGTTCTGCGTCAGCGTCCCGGTCTTGTCGGTGCAGATCACCGTCACCGATCCCAGGGTCTCGACCGAGGACAGCTTGCGCACCAGCGCCTTGCGGGTGGCCATTTTCCTGGCGCCGAGCGCGAGGATGATGGCGACGACGGCCGGCAGCGCCTCCGGGATCGCGGCCACGCCGAGGCTGATCGCCGTGAGCAGCATCAACACGGGCGGCTCGCCGCGCAGCAGGCCCAGCCAGAATACCGCCACGCACAGCAGCAGGATGGCCACCGAGAGCCGCCAGCTGAACGCGGCCAGCCGCTTCTGCAGTGGGGTGTCCGGCCGCGCGGGCGCGAGGTGCCGCGCCAGCTTGCCGAGCTCGGTGCCGGTGCCGGTGGCGACCACGATGCCGCGGCCGTGGCCCTGCGTGACCGAGGTGCCGAGGTAGGCCATGTTGTGGCGGTCGCCGAGCGTGGCGGCCGGCGCGGCGATGGCCTCCGCGTGCTTGGCGACGGTGGCCGACTCGCCGGTCAGCGCCGATTCGTCAGCCATCAATTGCGCCACCTCCACCAGGCGCAGGTCCGCGGGAACCTGGTTGCCCGCCTCGAGCAGGACCACGTCGCCCGGAACCAGCTCGTGCGCCGGAATGGCATGCGGGTGGCCGCCGCGCAGCACGGTGGCCTGCGCCGCCGCCAGTTGCTGCAATTGCGCCAGGGCCCGGTCGGCGCGCCAGGTCTGGCTCAGCCCGAGCGCGGTCGTCATCAGCACGATGGCCAGGATGACCAGGGCGTCCAGCTTGTCGCCGAGGATCGCGGAGGCGATGGCCGCGATGACCAGTATCACCACCATCGGGTCGGCCAGCTGGGCCGCCGCCAGGGCGAGCACGCTGCGGCGCGGCGCCGCCTGCAATGCGTTCGGCCCGTGCTCGCGCGCGCGTTGCGCCGCCTGTTCGCTGTCCAGCCCGCGCGCCGGATCGACCGCGTATTCGCGTGCCACCTCATGGCATTCGCGGGCATGCCAGGGAGTGGCGCCGGTTGCGCCGGAAGGCGTGCCGGCGGCTGGGGTCGATGGCGATGAAGACAATGGAGGCGCTCCCGGGCAATCGCCTCGGCGGGGCTGGCCCGCGCCGGCGACGGCCGCTGTGTCGGGGTGGATGTAATCCGTTACAGCATAGGACGCGCGGGCGCGCCGGCATTGATGTGACGCAAGCCGGTGCCGTCAGGGCTTGAACGAGCCCTCGATGGTGTAGCGCGAGCCGGGATGCACCAGGCGCGCCAGCGTGATCGGCGAGCCCTGGCTTTCGGTGCGGCGGACCACGATCAGGCACGGCTCGCTGGCCTTGATGCCGAGCAGCCGCGCCTCTTCCGCGGTGGGCAGCTGCGCTTCGATGGAGTACTGGGCCTCCCACAGCGGCGCCACGGCCAGCAGGTAGTTGGTGGGCGTGGTCCGGGTGAAGTCCACGCCGAGGTAGTCCGGCGCGCGCGCGGGATTGACGTAGCGGTCTTCGCACAGCAGCGGCACGCCGTTCTCGCTGTGGACGATGAGCGTGTGGAAGACCTGGCTGCCGACCGGCAGGCCGATGCGCGGGGCGAGCGCCTCGCTGACCGTCTCGGCCCTCGCCAGGTGCACGTCGGAGCGGTGCTTGTGGCCGCGCTCGGTGATCTCGTCGTGGAGGTCGCGGATGGTCAGCGTGGACGAGGCGCGGTAGGGCTGGCTGGCGAAGGTGCCCACGCCCTGCACGCGCTCGACCAGTCCCTCGGCCTGCAGCTCCCGCACCGCGCGGTTGGCGGTCATGCGGCTGACGCCGAACTGGGTCACGAGCTCGGATTCCGACGGCATCAGCGTGCCCGGCGGCCAGCGGCCCGCGCTTAGGCCTTCCTTGAGGTAGTTCTTGATGTGCGCGTAGGCGGCGGCGGGAGGGAGGTAGCTCATGGCCCGCATCTTACTTGACCGGGCTTGTCTAGCCAATTCGGACCGGCGCGCCGGACTGGCGCGCGCGTGCGCCGCGCGGGTCGCTTCGGGGCGCTTCCTGGGCTGCTTTCCGGGTCGCTTTTCGAGTCGTCTCCCGGGCGCCGGCGCGGCTCCGGCCGGATGCCGGGGCCGCGCCATGCGCCGGGATCACGCCACGGCCATGCCGCCGTGGCGCAGCAGCGCATCGATCTGCGGCGCGCGGCCGCGGAACGCCGTGAACGACTCCATCGCCGGGCGGCTGCCGCCGACCGAGAGGATCTCGCGGCGGTAGCGCGCGCCGGTCTCGGCGTCGAGCACGGAGCCCGACAGCCCGGCGGCTTCCTCGAAGGCCGCGTACACGTCGGCGGACAGCACCTCGGCCCACTTGTAGCTGTAGTAGCCGGCCGCGTAGCCGCCCGCGAAGATGTGGCTGAAGGTGTTCGGCCAGCGCGACAGCGGGTGCTGCGGCACCACGTGGGCGTGGTCGTTGATCTCGCGCGACAGCGCCAGCACGGACTTCTCGCCGGCGGGGTCGAAGTCGGTGTGCAGGTGCATGTCGAACGACGAGAACACGATCTGGCGCAGCGTCATCATGCCGTTCTGGAAGTTCCTGGCGGCCAGCATGCGCTCGAACAGCGCGCGCGGCAGCGGCTCGCCGGTGTCGGCGTGCGCGGTCATGCCGGTCAGCACCTCGTATTCCCAGCAGAAGTTCTCCATGAACTGCGAGGGCAGCTCCACCGCGTCCCATTCCACGCCGTTGATGCCGGACACGCCCAGCTCGCCCACCTGGGTGAGCATGTGGTGCAGGCCGTGGCCGAATTCGTGGAACAGCGTGATGACTTCGTCATGGGTGAACAGCGCGGGTTTGCCGCCGACCGGCGCCGAGAAATTGCAGGTCAGGTAGGCCACCGGCGTCTGCACGCGGCCGTCGCCGAGCAGCTTGCGGCCGCGCGCGTCGTCCATCCAGGCGCCGCCGCGCTTGCCTTCGCGGGCGTACAGGTCGATGTAGAACTGCGCCAGCAGGTTGCCTTCGGGCGAGACCACGCGGAAAAAGCGCACGTCCTGGTGCCAGGTCTGGGCCTGGTCGGCCTCGATGCGCACCGAGAACAGCTTCTCGACCACGCCGAACAGGCCCTTGAGCACCTGCGGCTCGGGGAAGTATTGCTTGACCTCCTGCTCGGAGAAGGCGTAGCGCTGCTCGCGCAGCTTTTCCGAGGCGTAGGCCACGTCCCACGGCGCCAGCTCCGCCAGGCCCAGCTCGCCGGCGGCGAAGGCCTTGAGCTCGTCCCAGTCCTTCTCGGCGAACGGGCGCGCGCGCGCGGCCAGCTCGTCGAGGAAGCGCAGCACCTCGGCCGGCGACTCCGCCATCTTGGGCACCAGCGAGACCTCGCCGTAAGAGGCGTAGCCGAGCAGGTGCGCCTCTTCCTGGCGCAGCGCCAGCTGCTCGCGCATGTTGTCGGTGTTGTCCCATTCGGCCTTGCCCTGGCCGTATTGCCCGGCCAGCTCGGACGCGCGGGTCACGCTGGCCTGGTACATGGTCTGGCGCAGCGCGCGGTCGTCGGCGTACTGCAGCACCGGGAAGTAGGACGGAAAGTGCAGCGTGAACTTCCAGCCGGCCTTGCCGTCCTTCTCGGCGGCGGCGCGCGCGGCTTCCAGCGCGTCGGCGGGAATGCCGGACAGGCGGCTTTCGTCCTCGATCACCAGCGCGTAGGCGTTGGTGGCGTCGAGCACGTGATCCGAGAACGCCTTGGACAACTGCGCCTGCTGTTCCTGGATGGCGGCGAAGCGCGGCTTCTTGTCTTCCGGCAGCTCGGCGCCGCCCAGGCGGAAGCCGCGCAGCTCGTTCTCCATCAACTGGCGCCGCGCCGCGCTCATGGCGGCGAACTCGGGGCTGGCGGCGATCGCCTTGTACTTATCGTACAGCGCCAGGCTCTGGCCCAGCGAGGACCAGAACTCGGTCATGCGCGGCAGGTTGTCGGCGTGCGCCTGGCGCAACGCCGGCGTATCCGCCACCGCGCTCAGGTGGCCGACCACGCCCCAGGCGCGCCCGAGCGGCTCGGTGGCGGTTTCGAGCGCTTCCACGGCGCTGGCCCAGGTGGCCGGGGTGGCGGGGTCCTCGGCGCGCTCGACCGCGGCCTGCGCGGTGGCCAGCAGCGTGTCCAGCGCCGGCCCGATGTGTTCGGGGCGGATCTCGGAGAAACGGGGCAGGTCGGTAAAGTCCAGCAGCGGATTGGCGGCGTTGGCGGTGGCGGCTTGGTCCATGACGTCTCTCTTGGCGGGGCCCATAAAGGCAATACCCCGCACATTGGGGCGGGGCGGGGTTTTTCCAGTACCGCGGCGGCGCGTGCGGCGTTCAGCCGGCGGCGCGCTCGGCGGCTTCCAGCGTGTTGATGAGCAACATGGTGATGGTCATCGGGCCGACGCCGCCGGGCACCGGCGTGATATAGCCGGCCACTTCCCTGACGCCGTTGAAGTCCACGTCGCCGCACAGCTTGCCGTTGTCGTCGCGGTTCATGCCCACGTCGATCACGGCCGCGCCGGGCTTGACCATGTCGGCCGTGATGATGTTGCGGCGCCCCACGGCGGCCACGATCACGTCGGCCTCGCGGGTGTGCGCGGCCAGGTCGCGCGTCTTGCTGTTGCAGATGGTGACGGTGGCGCCGGCCTGCAGCAGCAGCATCGCCATCGGCTTGCCGACGATGTTGGAGGCGCCCACCACCACGGCGCGCGCGCCGCGCAGCGGGAACTGCACCGATTCGAGCATCTTCATGCAGCCGTAGGGCGTGCACGGGCGGAACAGCGGCGCGCCGGTCATCAGGGCGCCGGCATTGGCCACGTGGAAGCCGTCCACGTCCTTTTCAGGAGCGATCGCCTCGAGCACTTTGTGGCTGTCGATATGCTTGGGCAGCGGCAACTGCACCAGGATGCCGTGGATGTTCGGGTCGCGGTTCAGGGCGTCGATGCGGGCCAGCAGGTCGGCTTCGCTCAGGTCGGCCGGATAGCGGTCCAGCGAGGAGTGGAAGCCGTTGTCGTCGCAGGCCTTCACCTTGTTGCGCACGTAGACCTGGCTGGCCGGGTCCTCGCCGACCAGGATCACGGCCAGGCCCGGGCGGTGGCCGCGCTCGGTGAGGCGGGCGGCGCGCTGGGCGGCTTCCGTGCGGAGTTGCTTGGCAAGGGCGTTGCCGTCGATCAGTTGGGCTGGCATGGGGATGGGAGGGGGAAGGTGGGGAAACAGGGAACAAAGCGGAATTATAAAGGTTGACGCAACCCGGGGCGAACTCGGCGGGGGCGCTGGTAGCATCTGCCCATGCATGTACCGATCGATTCACTGAGCGAGGCGCTGGCCCGCCTGATGGCGCCGGACGGCCCGGCCGCGCAGGCCTGGCTGGCGGCGTGCGGGCTGGCCGGGCTGGCCTGGGCGCTGTGGCGCCGGCCCTGGCACCTGCTGCGGCGCGGCGACCTCCAGCACGGCTGGCTGGGCGCGCTGCTGTTCGTGACGCTGCTGTGGACGGCGCGCGTGGCGCTGCCGGGCGGGCTGGTGTTCCAGTTGTTCGGTGCCACGCTGATGGTGACGCTGTTCGGGCTGCCGCTGGCGCTGCTGTCGCTGTTCGTGGTG
Organism: Cupriavidus sp. WS; assembly: GCF_000395345.1. Classification (NCBI taxonomy): domain Bacteria; kingdom Pseudomonadati; phylum Pseudomonadota; class Betaproteobacteria; order Burkholderiales; family Burkholderiaceae; genus Cupriavidus; species Cupriavidus sp. WS. The sequence goes on from NZ_AQPL01000041.1 coordinate 11,806, forward strand.
GACCTGGTGTCGCTGCTCGGCCTGGGCTACCTGGCCGGCGCGAGCTGGAGCGGCGTCGACTGGGCGGCGCTGTGGCCGCGCTATGTGTGGATGGGCCTGCTGCCGGCGCTGCTGTCGGCGGCGCTGCAGGGCGCCATGCGCCGGTTGCTGCCGCGCCATCCGTTCGTCTTCATCCTCGGCCACGGCTATTTCGCCGCCGGGCTGGCGGCGCTGGGCGCCGGCGCGGCGCGCGCCGTGTGGCACAGCTACGGCGCGCGCGGCGGCGTGCTGACGCTGCCCGACACGCTCACCGCGGTGCTGATCCTGGCGTTCGGCGAGGCATTCCTCACCGGCATGCTGGTGGCGGTGTTCGTGGTCTACAAGCCGCAATGGGTCGTGACCTTCCGCGACGAGGAATATCTGAAGGGATAAGAAGGCGGGGCGGCCGCCGGTGATCCGGCGGCGGGTTGCGGCGGCCCCGTTGCGGGACCGCGGGCGGGGCTCAGGCGTTTTTCGACAGCGCCAGGCGCAGCAGGTCGGCCACGGTGTTGACGTTGAGCTTTTCCATGATGTTGGCGCGGTGCGCCTCCACGGTCTTGATGGAAATGCCCAGGTCGTCGGCGATCTGCTTGTTCAGGCGGCCGGCCACGATGCGCTCGAGCACCTGCTGCTCGCGCGTGGTGAGCTTGCCCAGCAGGTCCTTGGCGGCGCGCTGCTCGCGCGCGGCGGAGTGGTCGGTGCGCGCCTTCTGCAGCATGCGCTCCACCAGCGAGCGCAGCTCGGACTCGTCGAACGGTTTCTCGATGAAGTCGATCGCGCCTTTCTTCATGGTGGACACCGCCATCGGCACGTCGCCGTGGCCGGTGATGAAGACGATCGGGATGTTGATGTTCTCCGCGATCATGCGCTCCTGCAGCTCCGGCCCGCTCATGCCCGGCATGCGCACGTCCAGGATCAGGCACGAGACCTGGCCGGCGTCGTAGGCGGAGAGAAACTGTTCGGCGCTGGTAAAGCTGCGAACCTGGTAGCCATTGCCCTCCAGCAGCCAGGTCAGCGAGTCGCGCATGGCTTCGTCGTCGTCGACGATGAAGACGGTTTCGCCGCGGTGGGAGGTGGGGTTTGGCGTCACGTTCATGAAGTCTCCTGGGACATCGAAGTCATTTGCCGCCAAGTGTAACCGGCCCGGGCGGCTAGCAACAGGGGCCGGCGCCCGGCGCGGGCGCCCGGACTGCCGCGTTGCCGGGGCGCCACCGCGGCGCTACTGTTCAGCCAGCGCCGGCAGCAGCGGCAGCATGATCTTGAAGGTGCAGCCGATGCCGTCGGCATTGTTCTCCACCCACAGCCGTCCCTGGTGGGACTCGATGATGGAGCGGCAGATGTTCAGGCCCATGCCCATGCCGTCCGACTTGGTGCTGAAGAACGGCTCGAACAGCCGCTCCTTGGTGGCCTCGTCCACGCCCGGGCCCTGGTCGATCACGTCGATGCGCACGATCTGGCCGAACTCGCCGGGCTCCACGCGCGCGTGCAGGCGCACCACGCCGGTCGAGCGCATGGCGGGCAGGCCGGCCATCGCTTCCACCGCGTTCTTGAGCAGGTTGACCAGCACCTGCTCGATCAGCACCGGGTCCACGTACAGCAGCAGCGGCGGCGCCGGCAGGCGGGTCAGGATGGTCACGCGGCGGCGCGTGGCTTCCAGGTCGGCCAGGCCCACCGCATCGGCCACGATGTCGTGCAGCGCGGCCTCGCGCCGCTGCGGCTGGCTGCGCTTCACGAAGCCGCGGATGCGGCTGATGATGGTGCCGGCGCGCACCGCCTGCGCCGAGGTCTTTTCCAGGATCGGGATCAGGTCCTCGGCGTTGCTGCGTCCGGAATTGAGCCGCGCCACCGCGCCCATGCAGTAGTTGTTGATGGCGGCCAGCGGCTGGTTGAGCTCGTGCGCCAGCGACGAGGCCATCTCGCCCATCGTGGTCAGGCGGCTGGTGAACTGCAGGCGCTCCTCGTGCTGGCGCGTCATTTCTTCGGCCGCCTTGCGCACCGTGATGTCGGTGGCGATCTGCATCTGCGCCAGGTGGCCGTCCACCCACTGGATATAGCGGCGGCGCACCTCGAACCACTTCTGCATGTCGGGCACGAAGACCTCGCGCGCGTCCGACGAGTACGGCATCAGCTCCGACGCCGGCAGCCCGGCGTAGGCGTCGATGTAGTCGGTGGCGTCGCTCGACACCTGTTCCTTGTCGACCTCGCCGCCGGCCAGCTTGAGGTGGCCCTCGGCCTCCCAGCCGAACAACTGGCGGTAGTAGCGGTTGGCGAACAACAGCTCGGCCTTGTCCGTGGCCAGCACCGACACGGCCGCGTCCAGGCTTTCCAGCACGGTGGTGAAGCGGTCGTGCGCGGCGGCCAGCTCCTCGCGCGCGCGCTTGGGCTCGGTGATGTCCGTCATCGAGCTCATCCAGCCGGTATGGCGGCCGCGGCTGTCCACCAGCGGCGACACGTACATGCGCGCGTGGAAGCTGCTGCCGTCGCGGCGCATCACGCGCATCTCGTAGCCGCTGGCCGGCGACTTGCCCTGCAGCGTGAGGTCGATCTGCTTCTGCATTTCCTGCTGGTCGTTGGGCGGCCAGTAGGGGAAGGGCGGCATGCGCCCGACCAGCTCGGTGTCCTGCCAGCCGGTCATGCGGCAGAACGCCGGGTTGACGTAGGTAATGCGGCCGTTCAGGTCGAGCGCGCGCAGCCCGATCAGCATGGAGTTTTCCATCGCCCGGCGGAACGAGGTCTCGGCCAGCAGCGCGCGCTGCGCCTCGGAGCGGCGGCTGGTATGGCGCCACATGCTCCACAGGCTCCACAGCAGGAAGCACGACAGCCCCACCACCAGCCACAGCAGCATGTTGTTGGGCAGGTTGGAGGCGGGCGGGTAGGCGTCGGCGCGCAGCGACAGCGAATGCCCGGGCGGGTCGAGCAGCACCTCGTAGGACAACGCGTTGCCCGGCACCGGCCGCAGCGAGGTGCTGGCGCGGATCTGGTTGTTCTTGTCGATCAGCGAGAAGCGGTAGCGCTCGGTCAGCTCGGGCGGCAGCAGGTGGGTGAGGATGCCGTTGATCGAGTAGAGCGCGCCGAGCGTGCCGAGGAACTCGTTGTCGCGCACGATCGGCACTTCCATCAGCATGAAGCTGTCGCCGCGGTCGTTGACCAGCGGGCGCGAGTACACCACGCGCTGGGTCTCGCGCGCGGCGTCGAAGGTGTCGAGCACCTCGGGCTCGAGCGGCTGGTCCTGGGTCTCGCGCAGCCGGTTGGCGAACTCGGAGGTGGAGGGCAGCGACCAGCGCCCGCGGTGGGTGGCGTCGAGCCAGTTGACGAAGACGATCTCGGGGTTCTCGCGCAGGATTTCCTGGGCCGCGGTGCGGTAGGCGCCCTGGTCGAGCTGCGCGGCGGCGATGTCGCGCGCCAGCGAGGCCATCTGGTCCTGGTTGCTCAGCAGGGACAGGCGCACGCGCTGCTGGGCCCAGGCCGCGTCGCGGTAGAGCGCGTCGCGCTGCTGCTGGCGCTCGGTCTCGTGCAGCGACCACAGGATCACGCCCATCGCCGCCGTGAACAGCACGATCGCCACCAGCGGGATGAACATGAACCAGCTGGTCGCCACCAGGTTGCGCCAGCGCAGCCACCACAGGCCGCGCGGCGGGCCGCTCACGGCGGCCGGCTCGTCGGCGTGGCCGAGCGATTCGAGCGGCGGCAGCGGCGGCAGCGGTGCGAGCGGCGTGAGCGGGCCGGGCGGCGCGGCCGCGGCGGAGTCGCCGCTGGCCGCCTGGGCGGTGCCGGAAGCGGAGGGCGGCACGATGGCGGTGCGCAGGCGGGACAGAAAATCGATGAGGGAAGGCATGGCGGGATTGACGACTGACGAGCCAGTGTAGCGGGATTGCCGTGCCGCGTCGCTTGGGGTAAGCGCCAATGCGGCACTGCGTCATTCCTGCCGACGAGGGTACCGCCGCGAAGCCCCTGCCCGCAAGGCTTCGCGCCGCCCGTGATGCGCCGCCGCAATATTCCGCATTATGAGAAACAATATCGCAATTTGAAAATTTGGCTTGTCTTGCCCTATCTGCTTCCATAGAATCGGTGCGACCGAAAAGCACGGACGGCGGGGCTGCGCCTGCTGCAGGCGACAGTGCCTGGCAGGGTTTTCGCAGGGCCCGCGCCGTACCGTAGCGACACCGTCAGGACGGGGTTCCCACGACACCAATCCGGGAGCGCCGCGGCATGCATTCACCAGGAGACAGTCATGTCAGCTGTACCAGAGCAGATTCTCGGCGCCAGCAGCGCCAACGACGCCGATCCCCAGGAAACCCACGAATGGCTTGCCGCCCTGCAGGGCGTGCTGGCCGCCGAAGGCACCGAACGCGCCGCCTTCCTGATCGACAAGCAGATCGAATACGCGCGCGTGAACGGCGTCACCCAGCCGTTCCACGCCGAGACGCAGTACATCAACACCATCCCGGTCGAGCAGCAGGCCCACATCCCCGGCGACCAGGACGTCGAGCACCGCATCCGCTCGTACACGCGCTGGAACGCGATGGCGATGGTGCTGCGCGCCAACAAGCACACCAACGTCGGCGGCCACATCTCGTCGTTCGCCTCGGCGGCCACGCTGTATGACGTCGGCTACAACCACTTCTGGCACGCTCCGTCCGAGAACCACGGCGGCGATCTCGTGTTCGTGCAGGGCCACTCGGCTCCGGGCGTGTATTCGCGCGCCTTCCTGCTCGGCCGCCTGACCACCGAGCAGCTCGACAACTTCCGCCAGGAAGTGGACGGCAAGGGCATCTCGTCCTACCCGCACCCGTGGCTGATGCCGGACTTCTGGCAGTTCCCGACCGTGTCGATGGGCCTGGGCCCGATCATGGCCATCTACCAGGCCCGCTTCATGAAGTACCTGGACAGCCGCGGCCTGGCCAAGGCCGGCGACCGCAAGGTCTGGGCCTTCCTCGGCGACGGCGAGACCGACGAGCCGGAGTCGCTCGGCGCGATCGGCATGGCCGGGCGCGAGAAGCTCGACAACCTGGTCTTCGTCATCAACTGCAACCTGCAGCGCCTGGACGGCCCGGTGCGCGGCAACGGCAAGATCATCCAGGAACTGGAGTCCGAATTCCGCGGTTCCGGCTGGAACGTCATCAAGGTGGTGTGGGGCAGCCGCTGGGATTCGCTGCTGGCGCGCGACACCAAGGGCCTGCTGATGAAGCGCATGATGGAATGCGTGGACGGCGAATACCAGACCTTCAAGGCCAAGGACGGCGCCTACGTGCGCGAGTTCTTCTTCAACACGCCGGAACTCAAGGCGATGGTGGCCGACTGGTCCGACGACGACATCTGGCGCCTGAACCGCGGCGGCCACGATCCGCACAAGATCTACGCCGCCTACAAGGCCGCCAGCGAGCACAAGGGCCAGCCCACGCTGATCCTGGCCAAGACCATCAAGGGCTATGGCATGGGCGATGCCGGCCAGGCCATGAACGTGGCCCACCAGCAGAAGAAGATGCCGGTGGAGGCCATCCGCACGTTCCGCGACCAGTTCAACATCCCGGTCGCCGACGACAAGATCGAGGAAGTGCCGTACCTCACCTTCGAGGAAGGCTCGAAGGAACTCGAATACATGCGCGCGCGCCGCATGGAGCTGGGCGGCTACCTGCCGGCCCGCCGCCTCAAGGCCGCGCCGCTGCCGATCCCCGAGCTGTCCGCGTTCGACGCGCTGCTCAAGGCCACCGGCGAAGGCCGCGAAGTGTCCACCACGATGGCCTTCGTGCGCATCCTGAACACGCTGCTCAAGGACAAGCAAATCGGCAAGCACGTGGTGCCCATCGTGCCGGACGAGTCGCGCACCTTCGGCATGGAAGGCCTGTTCCGCCAGGTCGGCATCTGGAACCAGGAAGGCCAGAAGTACGTGCCGCAGGACCATGACCAGCTGATGTTCTACAAGGAATCGCAGACTGGCCAGGTGCTGCAGGAAGGCATCAACGAAGCCGGCGCCATGTGCGACTGGATCGCCGCCGCCACGTCGTACTCGACGCACGGCGTGCAGATGATCCCGTTCTACATCTACTACTCGATGTTCGGCATCCAGCGCATCGGCGACCTGTGCTGGGCCGCGGGCGACATGCGCTCGCGCGGCTTCCTGCTGGGCGGCACCTCGGGCCGCACCACGCTCAACGGCGAAGGCCTGCAGCACGAAGACGGCCACTCGCACGTGTTCCACGCCGCCATTCCGAACTGCATCTCCTACGACCCGACCTTCCAGTACGAGCTGGCGGTGGTGATGCAGGACGGCATGCGCCGCATGTACGTGGAGCAGGAAGACGTCTATTACTACCTGACGGTGATGAACGAGAACTACGAGCATCCGGAAATGCCGGCTGGCGTGGAGCGCGACATCGTCAAGGGCATGTACCAGTTCCGCAAGGGCGTGGAGAACAGCAACGCGCCGCGCGTGCAGCTGCTGGGCTCGGGCACGATCTTCCGCGAGGTCATCGCCGCGGCCGAGCTGCTCAAGAAGGACTGGGGCGTGGAGTCGGACCTGTGGAGCTGCCCGAGCTTCACCGAGCTGGCCCGCGAAGGCCACGACGCCGAGCGCTTCAACCTGCTGCACCCGACCGAGACGCCGCGCGAGTCGTTCGTCGCGCAGAAGCTCAAGGGCGTGCGCGGCCCGGTGATCGCCTCGACCGACTACGTCCGCGCGTTCGCCGAGCAGATCCGTTCGTTCGTGCCGCGCCGCTACGTGGTGCTGGGCACCGACGGCTTCGGCCGCTCGGATACCCGCGAGAAGCTGCGCCACTTCTTCGAGGTGGACCGCCACTGGGTGGCGCTGGCCGCACTGAAGGCGCTGGCCGACGAAGGCGCGATCGGCCGCGACAAGGTGGCCGAAGCCATCAAGAAGTACAACCTCGACCCCAGCAAGCCGAACCCGATGTCGGTCTAAGCCGGCTGACTGCACGAAACCCCCGCAGGAGCGGCAGCCGCGCCGG
>NZ_AQPL01000042.1:0-761 GCF_000395345.1 Cupriavidus sp. WS
CCCCCGCGGGAGCGGCAGCCGCGCCGGGGCGGCCGGGCTGAAAGCCCGGCGCCTTGCGGCGCGGCGGCGTGACAGATCCGGGCGGTGAGGGTACCCTCGCCGCTGGTGCTTGCCGTGCCCGCCGTCCTGCCCAGGAGACACTGAATGAGTCAAGCGATTGAAATCAAGGTGCCGGATATCGGCGATTACGACGCCGTTCCCGTCATCGAAGTGCACGTGAAACCGGGCGACACCATCCAGGCCGAGGACGCCCTGGTGACACTGGAGTCGGACAAGGCCACGATGGACGTGCCGTCGCCGCAGGGCGGCGTCGTCAAGGAAGTCAAGATCAAGGTCGGCGACAACGTCTCCGAAGGCGCCGTGCTGGTGATGCTGGAACCGGCCGGCGCGGCCGCCGCCGCACCCGCGCCGGCCGCAGCGGCACCGGCCCCCGTGGCCGCTGCGCCCGCGCCCGCTGCCGCGCCGGCCCCGGCGCCCGCCAGCGCGCCCGCGCCGGCCGCCGCCACCGGCCCCATCGAGGTCAAGGTGCCGGACATCGGCGACTACGACGCGGTGCCCGTGATCGAAGTCCACGTCCAGCCCGGCGACACCATCAAGGCCGAGGACGCGCTAGTCACGCTGGAATCCGACAAGGCCACGATGGACGTGCCTTCGCCCGCCGCCGGCGTGGTCAAGGAAGTCAAGGTCAAGATCGGCGACAACGTGTCCCAGGGCACGCTGATCCTGATTCTCGAAGGCGCTGGCGCCGCGCCTGCCGCCAG
>NZ_AQPL01000043.1:0-24651 GCF_000395345.1 Cupriavidus sp. WS
GCGCCCCGGCGCCGGCCGCCGCCGCGCCCGCGCCGGCTGCTGCCGTTGCCGCGGCACCGGCGCCGCAGGCCGCGCCGGCGCCCACTGCCGCGCCCGCCGCCGGCGTGACCGGCGCCGCCGCCCACGCCAGCCCCTCGGTGCGCAAGTTCGCGCGCGAGCTCGGCGTGGACGTGTCGCGCGTGCCGGGCACCGGCCCCAAGGGCCGCATCACGCAGGACGACGTGCAGCGCTTCGTCAAGGGCGTGATGAGCGGCCAGACCGCCGCCCCGGCGCAAGCCGCGGCCGCGCCGGCCGGCGGCGCGGGCCTGAACCTGCTGCCGTGGCCGAAGGTCGATTTCACCCGCTTCGGCGAGATCGACAGCAAGCCGCTGTCGCGCATCAAGAAGATCTCGGGCGCCAACCTGCACCGCAACTGGGTCATGATCCCGCACGTCACCAACAATGACGAGGCGGACATCACCGAGCTGGAAGCCTTCCGCGTGCAGCTCAACAAGGAAAACGAGAAGTCGGGCGTCAAGGTCACGATGCTGGCCTTCATCATCAAGGCCACCGTGGCGGCCCTGAAGAAATTCCCGAACTTCAACACCTCGCTCGACGGCGACAACCTCGTCTACAAGAAGTACTTCAACATCGGTTTCGCGGCCGATACGCCGAACGGCCTGGTCGTGCCGGTGCTGAAGGACGCGGACAAGAAGGGCGTGCTCGAGATCAGCCAGGAAATGGGCGAGCTCGCCAAGGCCGCGCGCGACGGCAAGCTCAAGCCGGACCAGATGCAGGGCGGCTGCTTCTCGATCTCGTCGCTCGGCGGCATCGGCGGCACGCATTTCACGCCGATCATCAACGCGCCGGAAGTGGCCATCATGGGCGCCAGCAAGTCGTACATGAAGCCGGTCTGGGACGGCAAGCAGTTCGTGCCGCGCCTGGTGCTGCCGCTGTCGCTGTCGTACGACCACCGCGTCATCGACGGCGCCGAGGCGGCGCGCTTCAACGCGTACCTCGGCCAGTTGCTGGCGGACTTCCGCCGCATCATCCTTTAAGGCGGGCAGGGCGCGCGCGGCCCGCCGCGCGCGCCTGTCGCCGGTCCGGGCGCCGCCCGCCGGCAGGCCCACGGCCCAACAGGAAGCGAACAGGAAGCGAAATCCATGACCACCTGCGTCGTCGTCAAGAAGGCCGGTGAAGTGGCGATTGCCGCCGATGCGCTGGTGACGTTCGGCGACACGCGGCTCACGCGCGCCTACGAGCGCAACCAGAAGGTGTTCCCGGTGGGCGAGAGCTTCGTCGCGCTGGCCGGGACCACGGCGCATTTCCCGGTCATGCGCAGCCTGCTGGCCGGGCTCGGCGAGGACTGCCGGCTGGGCTCGCGGGACGAGGTCTTCCGGACCTTCCTCAAGGTGCACGAAAAGCTCAAGAACGAGTATTTCATCAACACCAAGGAAGACGAGGACGACCCCTACGAGTCATCGCAGATCGTCTGCCTGATCGCCAATCCGGCGGGCATCTTCGGCGTCTACTCGTATCGCGAGGTGTTCTCGTTCGACCGCTTCTGGGGCATCGGCTCGGGGCGCAACTATGCGCTCGGCGCCATGCACGCGGTGTTCGAGCGGCCCGGGCTGGGCGCGGCGGACATCGCCCGCATCGGCGTGGACGCGGGCGTGGAGTTCGACAAGAGTTCGGCGGGGCCGATCGAAGTACAGGTGGTGCAGTTGCGCGACATGCCCGGCGACGGGGCAACCAATAACGACGGCGCGGCCCGCATCTGAGGCGGGGCGCGTTCTTGAGGAGCAAAGCATGAGTGTGATCGAAGTCCAGGTGCCGGATATCGGCGATTTCGACGCGGTGGAAGTCATCGAGGTGCTGGTCAAGGCCGGCGACACGATCGAGCTGGAGCAGTCGCTGATCGTGCTCGAGTCCGACAAGGCCAGCATGGACGTGCCCGCCTCGGCCGCCGGCAAGGTGGTCGAGGTGCGCGTGAAAGTGGGCGACAAGGTCGCCAAGGGCGCCGTGATCTGCACGGTGGAAAGCGAAGCGGCCGCCAAGCCGGCCGCCCCGGCGCCCGCGCCGGCAGCCGCGCCCGCCGCCGCCGCTCCGGCCCCGGCAGCGGCTCCCGCCGCCGCCACGCACGCCGGCAGCGCCGACATCACCTGCGAGATGCTGGTCCTGGGCTCGGGTCCCGGCGGCTACTCGGCCGCCTTCCGCAGCGCCGACCTCGGCATGAACACGGTGCTGGTCGAGCGCTACGGCACGCTCGGCGGGGTCTGCCTGAACGTGGGCTGCATCCCGTCCAAGGCGCTGCTGCACAACGCCGCCGTGATCGACGAAGCCAAGGCGCTGGCCGCCCACGGCATCCTGTTCGGCGAAGCCAAGATCGACCTCGACGGCCTGCGCCACTACAAGGACACGGTGGTCGGCAAGCTCACCGGCGGCCTGTCCGGCATGGCCAAGACCCGCAAGGTGCAGGTGGTGCGCGGCATCGGCACCTTCCTCGACCCGCATCACCTCGAAGTGCAGGAAACCGAAGGCGAGGGCAAGGCCACCACCGGCAAGAAGACCGTGATCCGCTTCGAGAAGGCGGTGATCGCGGCCGGCAGCCAGGCGGTCAAGCTGCCGTTCATTCCCGAGGACCCGCGCATCATCGACTCGACCGGCGCGCTGGAGCTGCCGGAAGTGCCGAACAAGATGCTGGTCATCGGCGGCGGCATCATCGGGCTGGAAATGGCCACCGTGTACAGCACGCTGGGCGCCAGCATCGACGTGGTGGAAATGCTCGACGGCCTGATGCAGGGCGCCGACCGCGATCTCGTCAAGGTCTGGGACAAGATGAACAAGCAGCGCTTCGGCAAGGTCATGCTCAAGACCAAGACCGTGGGCGTGGAAGCCAGGCCGGACGGCATCTACGTCAGGTTCGAGGGCGAGCAGGCGCCGGCCGAGCCGCAGCGCTACGACCTCGTGCTGGTGTCGGTGGGCCGCGTGCCCAACGGCAAGAAGATCGGCGCCGAGAAGGCCGGCGTGGCCGTGACCGAGCGTGGTTTCATCGACGTCGACAAGCAGATGCGCACCAACGTGCCGCACATCTTCGCCATCGGCGACATCGTCGGCCAGCCGATGCTGGCGCACAAGGCGGTGCACGAGGCGCACGTCGCCGCCGAGGCCGCGCACGGCGAGAAGGCCTACTTCGACGCCAAGCAGATCCCGTCGGTGGCCTTCACCGATCCTGAGGTGGCCTGGGCCGGCGTGACCGAAGACCAGTGCAAGGCGCAGGGCATCAAGTACGCCAAGAGCGTGTTCCCGTGGGCAGCCTCCGGCCGCGCCATCGCCAATGGCCGCGACGAAGGCTTCACCAAGCTGATCTTCGACGAGGAAACCCACCGCATCATCGGTGGCGGTATCGTCGGCACGCATGCCGGCGACCTCATCAGCGAAGTGTGCCTGGCGATCGAGATGGGCGCCGACGCGGTGGACATCGGCAAGACCATCCATCCGCACCCGACGCTGGGCGAATCGATCGGCATGGCAGCCGAGATCTACGAAGGCGTCTGCACGGACGTGCCGCCGCCGCGCAAGCGCTGAACGGCACCGTAGTCCTGGTCCGCCGCGAGGCCCGCCATTGCGGCGGGCCTTTTTCTTGCCCTTGAATCGCAATTAACGGCCAGATAATCAAGCCGACCGACCACGCGGCCATGCCGCGGCATGCCGGCATGCATGGCCGGGGAGGGGATGTGCGGGGGCAGCGGCGGACGCGCCCGCGATGGGGCGCGGCCTTGCCGCGGGGGGCGCTTTGTTCCTGCTTCACTTGTTTCCCTTCAGCGGGCAGGTGCTGAAGCCCAGGATGGGATACAGCGGGCAAAAGCCAGCCAGGCCGGTGAGCAGCGGCACCAGGCCCAGCCAGCCCCACCAGCCCACCGTGCCCGTGGCCGCGAGGGCAACCAGCACCACGCCCACGAGGATGCGCAGGACACGATCGATACCGCCGACATTGGATTTCATAAGACCTCCTGTTGACAACGAAAAAACGGACAAAAAACGGATTAGGAAGCGGACAAGAAAGACGGCTCAGTCCGCCATGACCCGGCGATTCCACGGCGCCTTCATCAACACGCGCGCCAGCCCGCAGTAGCCGGAAACGCCCGCGAACAGCAGTCCCGCGCCGACGAAGCCGGCCAGTGCCAGGAACCACGGCGACACGGTGATGCCCAGCGCGGTGCCCAGCAGGACCAGCGCGCCCGCGGCGATCTGCACCTGGCGCTGCAGCTCCAGTGGCTGGCGGGCATCGGCCACCACGGGCAGGCCGGCGCGCTTCCAGCCATCCAGCCCGCCTTCGAGCAGATAGCCTTCCCCGGCCACGCAGGCGCGCAGCCGCTGCGCGTTCATCTGCGTGCGGTTGCCCGAGCGGCAGTAGAAGATGACCACCGCCGCGCCGTCGGCCGGCAGCGGCTGTGCCGCAAGCCGGTCCAGCGGCATGTGGCGCGATTCGGCAATGTGCTCGCGGGCGCGTTCGTCGGCGGCGCGGATGTCCACCAGCACCGCGCCGTGGTCCAGGCGCTGGCGGGCCGCTTCGGGAGACAGGGTCTTCAGGGTCATGTCGGGTACGTCACAACAATGGTGGATCAGGGGCAGAAGATGTCCTTGAGCGTAGCGATGAGCTTGGCCACATTCGGGTCCTCGACCCGGTAGTACAGCGTCTGCGCTTCGCGCCGGTACATCACCAGACCTTCCTCGCGCATCCGGGCCAGATGCTGCGACAGCGCAGAAGGACTGAGGGCGACGAATTCATTGATCGCGCCCACGGTCATCTCGCCGTGCTCCAGCAGCAGGCACAGCACCAGCAACCGGTTGGGGTTGCCCACCGCCTGCAGCAGCGCGGCGGCCTGTATGGCACTGTCCTGCAAGCGTTCAAGATCGGATTTGCGTTGGGTCATGCTTCGGGGGCTCTTTCGGCGTACATCATATTTTAGAAACTTCTAAATTAGGATAAACTAAATTAAGCGTTTCGGGAAGGGTTGGCTCGCCATCCGGTCCGCCGCGCGATCCGCCATTCACCCTCGACAAGGAAGCTCCCCGTGACCACGCAATACAAGCAACTCACCCAGCGCATCTCCGGCAACCTCGCTCAATTGCACACGACCCAGGCCGGCGTGATGAAAGGCTTTGGCGACCTGGGCAAGGCCGCGATGGCGGGCGGCGCGCTCGATCCCAAGACCAAGGAACTGATCGCGCTGGCCGTGGGCGTGGCCGCGCGCTGCGACGGCTGCATCGGCTTTCACACCAGGGCGCTGGCGCGGCTGGGCGCGACCACGGAGGAGGTGCACGAAGCGCTGGGCGTGGCCATCTACATGGGCGGCGGCCCGGTGGCCATGTATGCCGCCAATGCCGTGGCCGCCTTCAATGAATTTGCCGCGCCCGCGCAGGCCTGAACAGGAGGGGAGGAAGGATGCGGACCGCCGCATCAGGGTGGCCGCGTGGCCGCGCGCGAATCAGGCGTGCCGCGCGACGGACTGCCGGCGCAGCCGGTCGATGCGCGCCCGGCGCCGGGCAGAAAAAAACCCGGCGCATGGCCGGGTATTAACGGTATTGGAATACAAGAAACCGGATACCGAGGAGACATCGGTGGAGGGCGGGGAACCGGTGGTTCGTGGTTCCCGCTTGCCTTCGTTGGCAAAACGCGCCGGCGCGTGCCATGCGTGCTTTGCCAACGAACCGGCCGGAGCCGGTCCGTCTGCCGCGTGCGCTGCTTAGGCGGCGGTGGTGGTGGCCTTCTTGGTCGCGGTGCGAGCCGAGGCGCTGGCTTGCTGGGCGGCCTTGGTGGCGGCCGAGGCGGCTGCCTGGAAGTTGCTTTCAGCGATTTCCACAGCCTGCTTGGTGGCCTTCTGGACCGACTCGTAGGCGTTGTTGGCGGCGCTGATCGCCGACTTCACGATGGCCACGGTGGATTCCGAACCGGCCGGGGCGTTCTTGGCGAAGTTCTCGACCAGGGCTTGCACCTTCTTCGAGCTCTCGGCCAGCTGGGCTTCGGCGACCTTGGTGAATTCCGACTGGGTTTCCGAGGCGATTTCGTACAGGTGGCGGCTGTAGGCCAGGGTCTTTTCGGCGACCGGCTGGACCAGCGAAGCCTGGATGGCCAGGAATTCCTGGGGATCCTTGGCGGACAGCGCCTTCTTGGCGTTGTCGACGTTTTCTGCGAAAGTCGCCTTGACCACTTGCAGGTTCAGCTCGACCAGCTTTTCAACGCCTTCGAATGCCTTGGTGGTCAGGCCGAAGATGGTTTCCAGGTTGGCTTTTTGCGCTGCAGCGACTTGTTCCGGGGTGAAGTTCATGCGAGTCTCCAATGATGAAGTTCAAGATCATGCAAAATTAGGCCGCCCAGATGTCAAAGCCATGACGAATAGCAGTCTCTCGTCAGCCAGCCCCAGGCGCAGGAGGTTGCCGACACGCTCCGCCTGCTTGGCAAAGTCGGATGGTGCGCCGCAACAATTCCAATTGTAGGGAAAAGAAAAAGGCTGTCAAGGTCTTCTTGTGCATTGCACAAATAAATCTCCCCGAAGTCCTCGCTGACCGTCCTCCCGGAAGCCGATGCCGGTGGCGCATGCCGCACGTGAAACCGTTGCCGGCACGGCGTTTCCCGGGCCGGGGCGGGGCGCCTGGCGCCGTACGCCCGCGGCGCGGCAGTGCTACCATCGCGGTCTGCCGGAAGCGCCGTTTCCGCAGGCGCAGCCGGCCGCGCCACGCCGGTTTCCCGTTGCCCATGCTTGCCTTCTACGCCGATCATTTCGTCCTGCCGCTGCCCGAGGGCCATCGTTTCCCGATGCGCAAGTACAGCATGCTCAGGGACGCGGTCGGGCGCGAGGTGCCGGGGCTGACGCTGGCCGAGGCGCCGCGCGCCGGGGACGATGCCCTGCTGCTGGCGCATACCCGCGAATACGTCGACAGCGTGTCGCGCGGCCAGCTCGATCCGGCGCGCCAGCGCGAGATCGGCTTCCCGTGGTCGGAGGCGATGGTGGAGCGCTCCCGGCGCTCGGCCGGCGCCACCATCGCGGCCTGCCGCGCCGCGTGCCGGGAGGGCATCGCCGTCAACCTCGCCGGCGGCACGCATCACGCCTATGCGGACAAGGGCGGCGGTTTCTGCGTGTTCAACGACGCCGCCGTCGCCGCCCGCCAGTTGCGCCGCGACGGACTGGCCGGGCGCGTGGCGGTGGTGGACCTCGACGTGCACCAGGGCAACGGCACCGCCGCCATCCTGCGCGGCGATCCCTTCGTCTTCACGCTGTCGCTGCATGGCGAGAAGAACTATCCGTTCCGCAAGGAAGCGAGCGATCTCGACGTCGGCCTGCCGGACGGCTGCGGCGACGACGCCTATGCCGAAGCGCTGCAGGGCGCGCTCGATACGCTGTTCGCCCGCTTTGCCCCGGACCTCGTGATCTATCTGGCCGGCGCCGACCCGCATGAAGGCGACCGCCTCGGCCGCCTCAAGCTGACGCTGGCCGGGCTGGCGCGGCGCGACCGCATGGTGTTCGACGCGGCCTGGCAGCGCGGCCTGCCGGTCGCCGTGGCGATGGCGGGCGGCTACGGCAACCGCATCGAGGACACCGTGGCGGTGCACGCCCAGACGGTCGCGCTGGCGGCGCAATATCACGCGCGCCGGCGTGCCGCCACGGCCGCGATGGCGTTGCCCTGACGACGCGCCGCCGAAGCCTGCCCTCCCGCCACCGATCTGCCACCACGCTCCCGCCACCGATGAAACCGACCGCCGACACGCGCAGCGCCTACCGCCACTTCCAGCCCATCACCACGCGCTGGATGGACAACGATGTCTATGGCCACGTCAACAACGTCGTCTACTACAGTTATTTCGATACCGTCGTGAACACCTACCTGATCCGTCAGGGCGTGCTCGACATCGAGGCGGGCGAGACCATCGGGCTGGTGATCGAGACGCAGTGCAACTACTTTTCCGCGCTGAGCTTTCCCGATACGGTGGTGGCGGGGCTGCGCGTGGCGCGGCTCGGCAATTCCAGCGTGCGCTACGAGGTGGGCCTGTTCCGCAACGACGAAGAGATTGCCGCGGCACAGGGGCATTTCGTGCACGTCTACGTGGACCGCGCCATGCGCCGCCCGGTGCCGCTGCCGGCGGCGCTGCGCGATGCGCTGCGGCCCCTGGTGCATGAGGCGCCGGGAAATGGGGTCGGACAATGAGACCGGACCATGAGGCCGGGGCAGTGAGACAACAAGGATAAACATATGGATTCGCAGCAAAGACGCGACGCCGCGGCGGTTGACCAGGCGATCATCACGCGGCGCTCGGTGCGCGCTTTTCTCGATACGCCGGTGCCGCGCGAGATGGTCAGCGAGATCCTGGCCGTGGCCAGCCGCGCGCCTTCGGGCACCAATGTGCAGCCGTGGCGGGTCTATGTGCTGACCGGCGAGGCCAAGCTCAAGCTGTCGGCCGACGTGCTGGCGGCGTACGACGATCCGCAGCGCGACAGCAAGTACCGCGAGGAATACCCGTACTACCCGCGCGAGTGGGTCAAGCCGTATATCGACCGCCGGCGCAAGGTGGGCTGGGACCTGTACAGCCTGCTGGAGATCAGCCGCGAGGACAAGGCGCGCATGCATGCGCAGCATTCGCGCAACTTCACCTTCTTCGACGCGCCGGTGGGCATGATCTTCACCATCGACCGCATCCTGGAGCAGGGCAGCTGGCTCGACTACGGCATGTTCCTGCAGAGCATCATGGTGGCGGCGCGCGCGCGCGGGCTCGACACCTGCCCGCAGGCCGCGTTCACGCAGTTCCATGCGGTGATTTCCAGCCACCTGCGGCTGACCGGGGACGAGATGGTGGTGTGCGGGATGGCGCTTGGCTACGCCGATCCCGCGGCCATAGAGAATACCCTTAGCACGGAACGTGAACCGGTAAGCGAGTTCGCGCGTTTCCTTTCTTGAGGGCGATCGCGGGACGGCGCGATGCGGGCCGTCCCGGTTGCATGCCGCCGCGCTGGCAAGTGCCGCGCGGCCCGCGCAAATGCGCTGGCCACGCGTTGCCGGGGGCGGCGTGCGGTGGAATTACCACAGTCCGAGTCGGGCGCGCAGCACGTGTTGTGTGATGCTTGGCTCGCTTTTTCCGTAATGCGGAATTGTTTGCAAATCGAACTTTAAAGAGGCTTCGTAAGTCTTTAATCTTGCTAACAATTTCTTTTTTTCCTAAACTGGCGCCATCCTAGCTGCGCGCTGAATGAATCATGTTCCGGTCTGATTCCTCCCTATTTTCCAGATTCTTCGGCTCTGTCCCTTTGACTGCGGTCGCGGCTTCAATGCTGCTGTCCGTTTCCATGCTGGCCGTTCCCACGGCCGATGCCGCCACCAAGGCGGAAACGACAAAGTCTAAAAAGTCGGCAAAAATCTCGAAGTCCGAGAAAAAGCCGGCAACTCCTTCTAAAACTGTCGCTGGGCGCGCTGCGCCGCGCAAGGTTGTCGTGCTCAAGAACGGCCGGCACCAGGTGGTCGCGCAACGCCAGGCGGCGCCGGTGCGCGCCGCGTTCACGCCGGCCAAGCCGTCGCTGGGCGAGGCGCTCGGCCTGCGCAACACCGAGGACTCGCTCGCCCTGCGCTCCAGCGTGGCGCTGGTGATGGACCAGAACAGCAACGAAGTGCTGTTCCAGAAGAATTCCGCCGCGGTCCTGCCGATCGCCTCCATCACCAAGCTGATGACGGCGCTGGTGGTGATGGACTCGCACCTGCCGATGGATGAAGTCCTGACCATCGGCGAGGAAGACCGCGACAACGAGAAGCACAGCAGCTCGCGCCTGCGCTTCGGCACGCAGCTCAGCCGCCAGGAACTGCTGCTGCTGGCGCTGATGTCCTCCGAGAACCGCGCCGCTTCCGTGCTCGGCCGCAGCTACCCGGGCGGCCTGCCGGCCTTCGTGCAGGCGATGAACCGCAAGGCGCGCGAGCTCGGCATGAACGACAGCCACTTCGTCGATTCCAGCGGCCTGTCGAGCGGCAACGTCTCGAGCGCCGTGGACCTGGTGCGCATGGTCAACGCGGCCTACCGCAACCCGACCATCCGCGAGTTCACCACGCAGACCGAGCATGAAGTCAACGTGCTGGGCCGCACCCAGCACTACGTCAGCACCAACCGCCTGGTGCGCGGCGGCAACTGGGAGATCGGCCTGCAGAAGACCGGCTTCATCTCCGAGGCCGGCCAGTGCCTGGTGATGCAGGCGCGCGTGAACGGCCGCAACGTGGTGATGGTGTTCCTCGACTCGGTGGGCAAGCTGTCGCGCTTCGCCGATGCCACCCGCGTCAAGGACTGGCTGGAGCATTCGCCGTCCGGCCCGGCGCCGCATCCGTTCCCGGCCTCGCCCAACCTGACGCAGGCGCCCGCCAACAGCCCGCAGGCCGTGCTGGCCGCCCAGCAGGCGCGCGGCATCTGATGGCCGCGGCGGTGGCGGGCTGAGCCGCTGCGCGGCCCGGGTCGTCCGCCGATGTCCCGTAATGAAAAAACGCGCCGTCCCCGGCGCGTTTTTTTGTCGCCGTCACGGCGGCGATGCGCTTACAGCAGCTTGCCGGGATTCATGATGCCGGCCGGGTCGAGCAGTTGCTTGATGCCCTGCATCAGGCGCAGTTCCAGCGGGTCCTTGAGGCGCAGGAAATCGTCGCGCTTGAGCTGGCCGATGCCGTGCTCGGCGCTGATGCTGCCGCCGTAGCGCGCCACTTCGTCCAGCACTTCGGCGGTCAGCGCCTTGCCGTGCACGGCCGCCCAGTCGCGTTCCGCGCCGGCCGGGCGCGACAGGTTGTAGTGCAGGTTGCCGTCGCCGAAGTGGCCGAAGATGAACGGGCGGATGCTGGGGCTGGCGGCTTTCAGGCGCGCTTCCATCGACGCCATGAAGGCCGGGATCTGCTCGATCGGCAGCGACACGTCATGCTTCAGGTGGGGGCCGTCCGCGCGCTGCGCCTCGGAGATTTCCTCGCGCAGCTTCCACAGGCTCTGCAGTTGCGCCAGCGAGGCCGAGACCGCCGCGTCGAGGCACAGCTCGCGCTCCAGCGCTTCGCCGATCACGCGCTCGAGCAGGGCGCCCAGCGCGGCCTCGTCGGTGGTGTCGGCCAGTTCCACCAGCACGTAGGCGGGATAGCGCTGGCCGAACGGCTCCTGCACGCCCTCCGCGTGGCGCAGCACGAGGTCCAGGCAGTCGCCGGTGAAGAACTCGAACGCCTGCAGCCGCGCGCCGCATTGCTCGAACAGCAGCTCGAACAGTTCCAGCGACTGCTGCGGCGACGCCACCGCCGCCAGCACCACCGAGCGCGCGTCGGTGCGCGGGAACAGGCGCAGCGCGGCGGCGGTGATCACGCCGAGCGTGCCTTCGGAGCCGATCAGCAGTTGCTTGAGGTCGTAGCCGGTATTGTCCTTGCGCAGCGCGCGCAGGCCGTGGAAGACCTCGCCGTTCGGCAGCACCGCTTCCACGCCCAGCACCAGCTCGCGCGTCATGCCGTAGCGCACCACGTTGACGCCGCCCGCGTTGGTGGCGAGGTTGCCGCCGATCTGGCACGAGTCCTCGGCCGCCAGGCTGAGCGGCAGCAGGCGGTGGGCCTCGGCCGCGGCGCCGCGCAGGTTGCCGAGGATGCAGCCGGCCTCGGCCACCATCGTGTTGGCAATGGTATCGACCGAGCGGATCGCGTTCATGCGGTCCAGGCTCAGCACCACGTTGGCGGGGCTGCTGTCGGGCGCGGCGCCGCCGCACAGGCCGGTATTGCCGCCGCGCGGCACCACCGGCACGCCGGCCTGCTGGCACAGCGCCAGGCAGCGCGCCACTTCGTCCACGCTGCGCGGGCGCACCACGGCCTGCGCGTTGCCGCGGTAAAGGCCGCGCCAGTCGGCCAGCCAGGGCGCGACCTGGTCGGGCTCGGTGGCGGCCACATCGGGGCCGAGGGCTTCGACCAGGCGGGGCAGGAAGGCGGAAGTTTGCATGGTGCTGTCCGGTAAGGCGGCGCGGCTCAGGCCGCTGGATGGGAAGGATCGGGGTGGCGCGGCGCGACCGGCAGGCCCAGCCGCGCGGCGGCGCCTTGCAGGTGCGACACCGCGGCCGCGCGCGCCAGGCCGGCGTCGCCGGCGCGGATGGCATGGAAGATCGCCAGGTGTTCCTGGTGGACCTGCTCGGACAGGCCTTCCTGCTGACGCGTGTTGCGGCGCGCGGCATGCACGGCCTGGTGCAGCTGCAGGTTCAGGTATTGCAGCAGTTGCAGGTAATAGGGATTGTGGGTGGCGGCGGCGATCGCCACGTGGAAGGCGGTATCGGCCTCCACGCTGCGGTCCGGGTCGTGCAGTTGCGCGCCGAGCTGCGCCAGCAGCGCCTGCATCCGCGCCAGTTCCTCGGCGGTGCGCCGCTGCGCCGCGAGCGCGGCGGCGGCGCTTTCCAGGTCGAGCCGCAGCTCGTAGAGGCTGGCCAGCCCGCCGCGGTCGATGCCGATTTCCTGCGGCAGCCGGAAGCCGCCGCTGCCGGTGCGCGACAGCACCGTGCTGCCAAGCCCCTGGCGGCTTTCCACCAGCCCCTGCGAGCGCAGGTGCTCGGTGACTTCGCGGATCACCGCGGGGCTGACGCCGTAGCGCTCGGCCAGTTGCTTGCCCGAAGGCAGCCGGGCGCCGACGGGATAGACGCCGTCGGCGATTTCCGCGCGCAGTTGCTGGGCGACCTGTTCGGTCAGCGTGATGGCCTTGGTTCGCATGCCCGGCAGGATACTGCTAATCAGGTTATCTGAAAACTAAGGGTAAACGCTTGATCGAACAAAGGGCAGACCAGGGGAGGGGACGCCATCGCACGGGAAAGCCGCCGCACGAAGCGGTGGCACGAAGCGGCGGCAGGCGGGCATGATGCACGGCGCGCGTCCGCGGGACGCGCGCCGCCCAGGTCAGGCCGCGGCGACGTCGGTCGCGTAACCCATGCCGCGCGAGATCTGCAGCGCGGTGTCCTTGAGGTTCTGCAGCCAGCTTTCCTGCAGGCGGTCGGCCGGGGCCGACAGCGAGAGGCCGGCGACCAGGCGGCGCGAGTCGTCGTAGATGCCGGCGGCGATGCAGCGCACGCCGAGCTCCAGCTCCTCGTTGTCGCGCGCGTAGCCGTTGGTGCGCACCCAGTTGAGCTCGCGCTCGAGCTTGATCAGGTCGGTGATCGAGGTGCGAGTGTGCCCGGCCAGCCCGGTGCGAGTGGCGTAGTTGCGCACGCGGCTGAGCTCGTCGGCCGCCAGGAACAGCTTGCCGACCGAGGTCAGGTGCAGCGGCGCGCGCCCGCCGATGGCGCGCACCACCTGCATGCCGGAGCGCTCGCTGTAGGCCCGCTCGATATAGACGATCTCGTCGCCCTGGCGCACCGACAGGTTGACGGTCTGCCCGGTCACGCGGTGCAGCGCGCGCATCGGCGCCAGCGCCGCGTCGCGCACCGACAGGCGCGCCTTGACCAGGTTGCCCAGCTCCAGCAGCCGCATGCCGAGCCGGTAGCTGCCGGGATCGGAGCGGTCGACGAAGCGGCAGGCCACCATGTCGTTGAGGATGCGGTGCGCGGTGGAAGGATGCAGGCCGGTGGCCAGCGACAACTCCTTCAGGCTGACGGGATCCGCGTGCTGCGCGAGCGAATCCAGCAGGGTCATCATGCGTTCGATGACCTGGATGGATGTCTTGCCGGGTTCTTTGTCTGCGTCTGCCATGAGGAAATGTTGCCATGCGGCAAATTAAGCGGTTGCCTGATTCTATCTCGCATTGTGAAAATTTCAATAGGTGAAATGCGATTGCCGAACAAAACCTTGCATGCGCCGGCCTCGGTATAAGCCCTAGGAAATGCGCTGACACGCACTTTTCAATGGCATGAAAGTAGTCCCGACGGCTGTCCGACAGGTGCGGCACGGTGCGCGAAAGCGCATAATTGCGGGGTTTCAGGGTCTGGAAAAGGGAAACAATGCGAGTCGGCCTGTTCGCCACCTGTCTGGTGGACCTGATGCGTCCGGAAATCGGCTTCTCGGTGCTCAAGCTGCTGGAAAAGGCGGGATACGAAGTGCTGGTGCCCGAGGCGCAGACCTGCTGCGGGCAGCCCGCCTACAACTCGGGCGAGCGCGCCGTGGCGCGCGACCTCGCCGAGAAATTCCTGCGCGAGTTCGAGATGTTCGAGTACGTGGTGATCCCGTCCGGCTCCTGCGGCGGCATGGTGCTGCATCACTACGCCGACCTGCTGCGCGACGACCCCGAGCTCAACGGCCGCTACGAAAGCCTGCGCGCGCGCGTGTTCGAGCTCACCGATTTCCTCGTCAACGTGGCGAAGCTGGGCGAGTTCGATTCGACGTTCGCCGGCCGCGTCACCTACCACGATTCCTGTTCCGGGCTGCGCGAACTCGGCGTCAAGAGCCAGCCGCGCGCGCTGCTGGCGCACCTGCCCGGCGTGCAGCTCAGCGAGATGAAGGACTGCGAGGCCTGCTGCGGGTTCGGCGGCACCTTCTCGGTCAAGTACGGCAATATCTCGACGGCCATCGTCGACGAGAAATGCGCCAACATCAAGGCCAGCGGCGCCGATGCCGTGGTGCTGGGCGACCTGGGCTGCATCCTGAACATCGAGGGCCGGCTGCGCCGCACCGGCGACACGCGCACGCAGGTGCTGCACATCGCGCAGGTGCTGGCCGGCGACGCCTGAGTCCGCCGGATCGGAAAACAACTTCAGCGAGATCCCCGCTATGCAAGTTCGCAGCATGGAATTCAAGGCGCGCGCGGGCCAGAAGCTGGCCGACCAGCGCCTGCAGCAGAACCTCAAGAAGCTCTCCACCAAGTTCGTCACCGCGCGTGCCGACGCGATGCGCGACATCGACTTCGACGCCACGCGCGAAGCGCTCAAGGAGCGCCGCAACCGCGCGCTCGACAATCTCGACGTGTGGCTCGCCACCTTCGAGGAAAACGCCACGCGCCGCGGCGCCACCGTGCTGTTCGCCGAGACCACCGCGGACGCCGCGCGGCTGGTGGCGGAGATCGCGCGCAAGCACGGCGTGAAGAAGGTCATCAAGAGCAAGTCGATGGTGACGGAGGAAATGCGCCTGAACCAGGTGCTCGGCGAGATGGGCGTGCAGAGCATCGAGACCGACCTCGGCGAATACATCCTGCAGATCAACGACGCCGAGCCGCCGTCGCACATCATCGCGCCGGTGGTGCACAAGGACAAGGAAGAGATCGCCGACCTGTTCGCCCGCGTCCACCACAAGCCGCGTCTGACCGACATCCCCGAGATGACGCGCGAGGCGCGCGAGGTGCTGCGCCCGCAATTCCTCTCGGCCGACATGGGCGTGACCGGCGGCAACTTCATCATCGCCGAGACCGGCTCGGTGGCGGTAGTGACCAACGAGGGCAACGAAGGCATGTGCACGGTGATGCCGCGCGTGCACGTGGCCGTGACCGGCATCGAGAAGGTGCTGCCCACGCTGGAAGACCTCGCCACCGTGATGCGCCTGCTGCCGCGCTCGGCCACCGGCCAGGCGATCTCGAACTATTTCTCGCTGCTCACTGGTCCGCGCGCCGCCGGCGAGCGCGACGGCCCCGAGCACATGTACTTCGTGCTGGTCGACGGCGGGCGCAGCGGCCTGATCGGCGGCGAGTTCCAGGAGATGCTGCGCTGCATCCGCTGCGGCGCCTGCATGAACCACTGCCCGGTCTACCAGAAGATCGGCGGGCATGCCTACGGCTGGGTCTATCCCGGGCCGATGGGCAGCGTGCTGACGCCGAGCTATGTCGGCCTGGCCAACGCGCTGGACCTGCCGCAGGCGGCCACGCTGTGCGGCGAATGCAACCGCGTGTGCCCGGCCTCGATCCCGCTGTCGGACCTGCTGCGCAAGCTGCGCGAAAAACAGATGGAACGCGGCCTGCGGCCCTGGCAGGAGCGGCTCGGCCTCAAGGCCTGGGGCTACGTGGCCAGCCGGCCGGGCCTGTACGCGTTCGCCACCCGCATCGGCGCGCGCCTGCTGGCGCGCATGGGCGGCAGCAGCAGGCTGATCGCCAGCCTGCCGATGGCCGGCCGCGGCTGGACCGAGACGCGCGACATGCCGGCCCCGAGCGGGCGCACGTTCCGCGAGCTGTACAAGGAAAGGAGGGCACGCCGATGAGTGTTTCTGTCTCTTCCACCGGCAACGCGCCCGCGCTGGCGGGCATGCGCGCGGCGCTGGATCAGCACCTCGGCGGCACGCTGGCGGCCGACGTGCTGGTGCGCAACTGGCGCGCGGCGGCGCCCGCGCTGACGCTGCCGCCGGTGTTTGGCCAGGCGATGGAAGAACTGCTGCGCCGGCTCGAGATGTCCGCCGTGTTCGCGCAGGACAGCTGCTCGTTCTCGGGCTCGGCGGTGACGGACCAGATGAAACGGTGGCTGGAGAAGGCGGCCGCGGCGTAGACGGCCTGCCGATGGTTTTGCGCCCCTCGCCCATGCATGGGCGAGGGGCGCAGAACCGCAACGCTCGAATCAGCTCAACAGCAACGCGTCGTCATCCAGTTGCTCGTGCCGCGTCTGCTCGAACATGCGCAGCAGGTCGGGCACGTCGAGTCCGGCGCGCTGTTCGCCGGACACGTCCAGCACCACCTGCCCCTGATGCAACATCACCGTGCGCTGGCCGTAGTCGAGCGCCTGGCGCATGCTGTGCGTGACCATCATGGTGGTGAGCTTGCTGTCCTCCACGATCTTGGCGGTCAGTTCCAGCACGAAGGCGGCGGTCTTGGGGTCGAGCGCGGCGGTGTGCTCGTCGAGCAGCAGGATGCGCGAGGGCTGTAGCGAGGCCATCAGCAGGCTCACGGCCTGGCGCTGGCCGCCGGAGAGCAGGCCGATGCGGTCGGTCAGGCGGTTTTCCAGGCCCAGGTTGAGCAGGCGCAGCTTGTCGCGGAACAGCTCGCGCGAGGGCTTGTTGAGCGCCGCGCGGAAACCGCGGCGGCTGCCGCGCGCCATCGCCAGCGCCATGTTTTCCTCGATCGTCAGCGCTTCGCAGGTGCCCGCCATCGGGTCCTGGAACACGCGCGCCACCAGGTGGGCGCGGTCCCACGCCGGCTTGCGCGTGACGTCGGTGTCGTCGATCGTGATGCTGCCGCTGTCCACCATCTGGTCGCCGCTGATGGCGTTGAGGAAGGTGGACTTGCCGGCGCCGTTGGAGCCGATCACGGCCACGAACTGGCCGGTGGGGATGTCCAGGCTGAGGCCGCGCAGCGCGCGCGTCTCGATCGGGGTGCCGGGATTGAAGGTCAGTTTCAGGTCTTGCGCGCGCAGCATCTCAGGCACCTCCCTTGCGGCCGAACAGCTTCTTGCGGGTTCCCGGCAGCACCAGCGCGCCGGTGACGAGCACCGCGGTGACGAGGTTCAGGTCCTGCGCCTTGAGGCCGATGAATTCGCTGTTGAGCGCCAGCGCGATGAAGAAGCGGTACAGGATGGCGCCGAGCACCACGGCCAGCGTGGTGTAGACCAGCCGGCGCGCCGGCAGGATGCTCTCGCCGATGATGACCGCGGCCAGGCCGATCACGATGGTGCCGATGCCCATCGAGATGTCGGAGCCGCCCTGGGTCTGCGCGAACAGCGCGCCGGCCAGCGCGACCAGGCCGTTGGACAGCGCCATGCCGGCCAGCGTGGCGCGGCCGGTGGCGATGCCCTGGGCGCGCGCCATGCGCGGGTTGGCGCCGGTGGCGCGCATGGCCAGGCCGAGCTGCGAGGAGAAGAACCAGTCGAGGCCGAGCTTGGCCACGACCACCACGACCAGCAGCAGCGCCGGGCGCAGCACGTAGTCCGGCAGCCAGTCGGGCTGCAGGATGGTGAAGATGGTGGATTCGGTGATCAGCGGCACGTTGGGCTTGCCCATCACGCGCAGGTTGACCGAGTACAGCGCGATCATCATCAGGATACTGGCGAGCAGGTCCATGATCTTGAGGCGCACGTTGAGCCAGCCGGTGACGAAGCCGGCGAAGGCGCCCGCCACGATCGCCAGCGCGGTGGCCAGGAACGGGTCCTGGCCCGAGGCGATCAGCGTGGCGGCCACGGCGCCGCCCAGCGGGAAGCTGCCGTCGACGGTCAGGTCGGGGAAGTTGAGGATGCGAAAGGAGATCAGCACCCCCAGGGCGACGAGGCTGAAGATCAGGCCGATCTCCAGTGCACCCAGGATGGAAAAGAGGGACATGGGGAAATCCAGTTGCTGTTTCCGGCACGGGAGGCCGGATCTGAAACGCCCGGCGCGCCGCCCGGGTCAGGCGGCGCGGCGCGGGCGTTCCGGGGGGCGGCCCGGATAGAGCCGCCTGCGCGCGTGCGCGCAGGCTCGGCGTGCCGTCTTACTTGATGACGGTCTTCGCTTCCTTGATCAGTTCGGGCGAGAGCGTCACGCCTTGCTTCTCGGCCGCGCCGGTGTTCACGAACAGTTCGAGCTTGTCGCTGGTCTCGGAGGCGATCGCGCCGGGCTTCTCGCCCTTCAGGATGCGCACCACCACCTTGCCGGTCTGGTGGCCGAGGTCGCCGTAGTTGATGCCCAGCGCCGCGATGGCGCCGCGCTTGACGCTGTCGGTATCGGCCGCCACCAGCGGGATCCTGGACTCGTTGGCGACCTTGACCAGGGCCTCGTACGCCGACACCACGTTGTTGTCGGTGTTGGTGTAGATCACGTCGACCTTGCCGATCAGGCTCTTGGCGGCGGCGCCGATGTCCACCGTGCGCGGCGCGGCGGCTTCCTTGAGCGCCAGGCCTTCCTTGGCCAGCAGCGCCTTCAGTTCCTTGACCACCACCACCGAGTTGGCCTCGCCGGGGTTGTAGACCATGCCGACGGTCTTGACCTTGGGCACCACGCGCTTGATCAGGGCGACCTGCCTGTCCAGCGGCAGCTTGTCCGACACGCCGGTCACGTTGGTGCCGGAGGCGCTCCAGCTCTTGACCAGTTGCGCGGCGACCGGGTCGGTCACGCCGGAGTACACCACCGGCACCGACTTGGTGGCGGCCACCACGGCCTGCGCCGACGGCGTGGCGATGGCGACGATCACGCTGGGCTGGTCGCCGACGAACTTGCGGGCGATCTGGGCGGCGGTGCCGGTATTGCCCTGCGCGCTCTGGTATTCCCACTTCAGGTTCTTGTCGGCGTCATAGCCGGCGCTCTTCAGCTCGTCGCGCACGCCGTCGCGGATGGCGTCCAGCGCGGGATGGTCGACGATCGAGAGCACCTTGACGGTCTGGGCCTGCACGGCGCCGCCGTACAGCAGTGCGAGGGCCACGGCGCTGGCCAGGATGGTCTTGGTCGATGTCTTCAGGCACTTCATGGTTATGATCTCCCCCGGATATGGGTTCTGGGTGGTGAGCCGCTCATTGTTTTTCACCGGTCTCAGGTCCGGTCCGCCGTCCCGGCCGGCCGCGGATCCGTGGCGGATCGGCGCGGGCCGGCCGCAGCCGTGGCGCGGCGACTTGCCTGGCGGCGGGCAGGCAGTCGCCGTGGCGCGACGGTTTGCGACGGCGATAAGCCTGCGAGGATACCATTTTCGCCGCCCGATTTGCCCGCTTTGCCCCGTTCCAGTGCGCCGGAAGGGGCAAGCCGCGGGTAGGGCGGGGCGCGGGTGGCGCGGCGCCAGGCGCGCGCCAGGCGTCTGCTTGCTGCGCGTTCTTATTGCGCCGGGTTGTTGATTTCGGCGTGGATGCGCTCGATCGCCGCGGTGACGTCTTCGGGCAACGAGCGCGCCTGCCACGCATCGATGTCCTCGCGCAGTTGCTCCAGCGAGGTGGCGCCGATGATGGTGCTCGCGGCGAACCAGCGCGAGTAGCTCCAGGCCAGCGCCAGCGTGGCCGGCGAGATGCCGTGCGCGCGCGCCAGCTTCACGTAGCGCGCCGATGCGGCCAGGCTTTCCGGGCGCAGGTAGCGCGGGCTCCAGTCGGCCGGGAAGCGGGTCAGGCGGCCCTTGGCCTGCGCGTCGAACGCCGGCTGCTCCGGCGTGCCGGCGAGGTACTTGCCGGTGAGCTGGCCGAACGCCAGCGGGCTGTACACCAGCAGGCTCACGTCGGTGCGGAAGCAGGCCTCGTCCAGGCCCTGCTCGAAGCTGCGGTTGAGCAGGTTGTACGGGTTCTGGATGGTGGCGATGCGCGGCAGGCCGTGCAGCTCGGCCTGCTTGGCGAACTCCGCCACGCCCCACGGCGTTTCGTTGGACACGCCCACGTAGCGGATCTTGCCGGCGCGCACCAGTTCGCCCATCGTTTCGAGCTGGGCCTGGATCGAGGTGCACTCGCGCTCCTTGGCCGGATCGAACTGCTTCTGGCCGAAGTTGGGCGCGTTGCGGGCCGGCCAGTGGATCTGGTAGAGGTCGATGTAGTCGGTCTGCAGGCGCGCCAGCGAGGCGTCCACCGCCTCGCGGATGCTCTGCGGCGTGAGGTCGCCGCCGTTGCGGATCCACGGCATGCGGGCCGGGCCGGCCACCTTGGTGGCCAGCACGATGCGGTCGCGCTGCTGGCGCTTGAGCCAGGTGCCGACGATGCGCTCGGTGCTGCCGTAGGTTTCGGCGCGCGGCTTGACCGGATACATCTCGGCCGTGTCGATGAAGTTGATGCCGCGCGAGACGGCGTAATCGAGCTGGCTGTGGCCTTCGGCTTCGGTGTTCTGCTCGCCGAAGGTCATGGTGCCGAGGCAGATGCGAGAGACTTCCAGGTCGCTGCGGCCCAGACGGATGGTTTCCATGACGTTCTTTGTCCTTGTCACACGGAGGAGAGTGGGATGGGGATGATACGGCGATTGGGAAAACCGCGTATGAGGCGCACATCGGGCCCACATCGGCCCCACATCGGCCCCACATCGGGCCCCGCACCAGACCCGTGTCAGCCCCGCAGCGCCTCCGCGCATTCCTTCACCAGCACCGGCCCGCGGTAGATCAGCCCGCTGTAGACCTGCACCAGCTGCGCGCCCGCGGCGATCTTGGCGCGCGCGTCGGCGCCGCCGAAGATGCCGCCCACGCCGACGATGGGCACGGCCTCGCCGACCACCGCGCGCAGGCCCTCGACCACCCGCGTGGAGGCCGCGAACACCGGCCGGCCCGACAGGCCGCCGGCTTCCTCGCCGTGCGGCAGGCCCTTGACCGCGTCGCGCGCGATGGTGGTGTTGGTGGCGATCACGCCGTCGATGCGGTGGCGCACCAGCGCGTCGCCAATGTTCCCGATCTGGTCGGCGTCGAGGTCGGGGGCGATCTTCAGCGCCAGCGGCACGTAGCGCTTGTGCTGGTCGGCCAGGCGCTGCTGCGCGGCCTTGAGCGTGGACAGCAGGCTGTCGAGCTCGCTCGCGCCCTGCAGCTGGCGCAGGTTCTTGGTGTTGGGCGAGGAGATGTTGACGGTGACGTAGCTGGCGTGCGGGTAGACGCGCTCCAGGCAGTGCAGGTAGTCGTCCACCGCGCGCTCGATCGGCGTGTCGGCGTTCTTGCCGATGTTCAGGCCCAGCACGCCGCCCTCGGCTTTCCACCGCGAGGCGGTGACGTTGGCGATGAAGGCGTCCACGCCGCCGTTGTTGAAGCCCATGCGGTTGATCAGCGCGTCGGCCTGGGGCAGGCGGAACATGCGCGGGCGCGGGTTGCCCGGCTGCGCGCGCGGCGTCACGGTGCCCACTTCGATGAAGCCGAAGCCGAACGCGGCCAGCGCGTCGATGTACGCGCCGTCCTTGTCCAGGCCGGCGGCCAGGCCGACCGGGTTGGGAAAGCGCACGCCCATCACGGTGCGCGGGTCGTCGGCGATGGTGTTGCCGATGCAGCCCGCGAGCCCGAGGCGCTTGGCGCGGCGCAGGTTGTTCAGCGTGAAGTGGTGGGCGTCCTCGGCATCCATCGAGAACAGGGCGGGGCGAAACAGGGGATAGAGCGCGTTCAGCACAGGGGATCAGCTTGGAAGTCGGGGCCAGGCCGGCATTGTAACGGCTGGGCCGCCCCGCGAGCGCACTGCGCGCCGCGCGTGGCGGCTAGAGCGTGCCGCCGGGCTCGTTCTCGCCGGGCTGCGGCGGGATCACGGGCGCGGCGGTGGGCGCGCCCTGCGGCGCCGGCGCGGCGGGCGCGTCGAACGGCCGCCACTGGTTGCCGGTCAGGACCTGGAGCGGCTGGTAGCGTGCCTTGTAGGCCATCTTGCGGCTGTGGGCGATCCAGTAGCCGAGGTACAGGTGCGGCAGCGCCAGCTCGCGCGCCTGGCGGATCTGCCACAGGATGTTGTAGGTGCCGTAGCTCGCGCCCATCTCCAGCGGGTCGTAGAAGGTGTAGACGGAAGACAGGCCGTCGTCGAGCACGTCGATCATGCTGACCATGCGCAGGCGCCCGGCCTCGGGCGAGCCCGGCGGCTCGCGGAATTCCACCAGGCGCGAGTTGACGCGGCTTTGCAGCAGGAACTGCTCGTACTGGTCGCGGCTGTCCTGGTCCATGCCGCCGCCGGCGTGGCGCATCGACTGGTACAGCAGGTAGAGCGCGTAGTGTTCCTCGACGTAGGTCAGCGGCGCCACCAGCGCCTGCAGGCCCTCGTGCTGGCGCCACGCGCGGCGCTGGCT
Organism: Cupriavidus sp. WS; assembly: GCF_000395345.1. Taxonomy (NCBI): domain Bacteria; kingdom Pseudomonadati; phylum Pseudomonadota; class Betaproteobacteria; order Burkholderiales; family Burkholderiaceae; genus Cupriavidus; species Cupriavidus sp. WS. The sequence continues at coordinate 22,501 of NZ_AQPL01000043.1, forward strand.
GCGGTCCGGCGCGAAGCGGTCCACCAGCACGCGGCACGGCGTGCAGGCGTGGCATTCGTCGCAATAGGGGCGGTAGGTGAAGATGCCGCTGCGGCGGAAGCCCGCGCGCACCAGCCGCGAATAGACGTCCGCGTTGATCAGGTGGGCCGGGGTGGCCACCTGCGAGCGCGCCATGCGCCCGTCCAGGTAGCTGCAAGCATAGGGCGCGGTGGCGTAGAACTGCAGCGCGGAAAGGGGTAGTTCCTTTAGCTTGCTCATTTGTCTGCGGCGGCCAGGGATGAAACGGCGATGCAAGGGAAGCCGCCGCGCGGTGTGCGGCGTGCGCTCGCGGGCGCTAGCCGCAGGCCGTGTCCGGCGCCAGGGTCCAGTGCCGGAGCACTGTCTTGTCGAAGCGCCACGGCTCGATGTCCGGCTGGCGGGTGGCAAGGCGCACATGCGCCGCGAACTCCGCGCGCGGAATCGGGCTGGCGCCGAGCGAGGCCAGATGGTCGGTTTCCTGCTGGCAGTCTATCATCGCCACGCCGTGCATGCCGAGGAACGCGCATAGCGCGGCCAGCGCGATCTTGGAGGCGTCGGTGCGGCGCGCGAACATCGATTCGCCGTAGAACATGCGCCCCAGCGCCACGCCGTACAGGCCGCCCACGCGCTCGCCGCGGTACCAGCTCTCCACGCTGTGGGCCAGGCCGTTCTGGTGCAGCGCGCCGTAGGCGGCGATGATGTCCTCGGTGATCCACGTGCCGTGCTGGCCGTCGCGCGGCGTCAGCGCGCAGGCCTGCATGACCTCGGTGAAGCCGGCGTCGACGCGGATCTCCCAGTCCGGGTCGCGCAGCACGCGCCGCAGGGTCTTGCGGAAGGTGGCGGACACGCGCAGCGCCTGCGGCGGCAGTACCATGCGCGGGTCGGTGCTCCACCACAGCACCGGCTGGCCTTCGGCGTACCACGGAAAGATGCCTTGCCGGTAGGCCAGCAGCAGGCGCTGGGCCGAGAGCTCGCGGCTGGCGGCGAGCAGGCCGGGCGCGTCCGTGCCCGGGCCGAGCGCACGCTCGACCGGCGGAAACGGATCATGCGGATCCAGCCAGGTGATCATGCGGGATGGGCGGGTGCGCGGGCGGCGGGAGCGGCCTCGGGTGAAGGGATCAGGGCTCGACCGTGGCGCGGCTGGTGAGCGGGCGCATCGGCTTGTCGATGTCCAGGCTGTGCAGGCGGAAGCTGCCGTCGGCCAGCCTGCCCGCCGCGCGGTCGGCGAAGAAGCAGCGCAGCGAGTGGATCACGGTGGGGAAGGCCAGCTCGTCCCACGGCACGTCGGCCTCCTCGACCAGCTTGACCTCCAGGCTTTCCTCGCCCGCGCTGATGTCGAGATCCTCCAGCGTGGCCAGGTAGAACAGGTGCACCTGGTGCACGTGCGGCACATTGAGGATCGAGAACAACTCGCCGACCTGCACGCGCGCGCCGGCTTCTTCCAGCGTCTCGCGCGCGGCGCCCTGGGCGGTGGTCTCGCCGATCTCCATGAAGCCGGCCGGCAGCGTCCAGAAACCGTAGCGCGGCTCGATGGCGCGCTTGCACAGCAGCACCTTGTCCTCCCACACGGGAATGGTGCCGACCACGTTGCGCGGGTTGACGTAATGGATGGTGCCGCAGTTCTCGCACAGGTGGCGCGGGCGCGAGTCGCCTTCGGGGATGCGCAGCACGACCGCATGGCCGCAGTTCGAGCAGAATTTCATGAGGGGCGTCCGGGAGGAATGGCGAAAGTGTATCACCGCCCGTGGACGCTGCCGGAGCCGTGCGATGCGCTTGCGCGGGGCGCCCGGGGAATGTCCGCATGCTGGTGCGCGGGCCGGCTGCGCGGGCGGTGCGCAGCGCCGGGCGCACAAAACACGCACCAAACAAAAAACGCCCTCGGAGGGCGTCATTGTCTTGCTGCGTGGTGTCTCGACGAAGTGTTGGTTGCGGGGGCAGGACTTGAACCTGCGACCTTCGGGTTATGAGCCCGACGAGCTGCCAACTGCTCCACCCCGCGTCCGTCGAAGAAAAAGATTATAAGGCTATTCCTTTTGCATTGCAACACCCGATTCACAATTCCCTGCTAGGCGAGGCGGCGGCCCCGCCACGCGGACCGGGCGGCGCTCAGTCCTGCGCGCCGTCCGCGGCGGG
>NZ_AQPL01000044.1:0-37077 GCF_000395345.1 Cupriavidus sp. WS
GCGGCGGGCGCCTGCCACGGCGCGGCGGGGAACTGGAAGCTGTCGCGCTGGAGCAGGTCGTCGCGCTGCCAGATCACGCGGTCGGGCCGCACCGTCAGCATCCAGGTGGTGGTGGTCAGCGGCTGCGGCTCGGCGAACGCGCGCGGCGTCAGCAGCGCGGCGCAGGGGCCGTGCTCGGGATCGCGCACCGAGCTGTAGCGGATCATGCCGAGGCCGGCCTCGCGCGCGGCGCGCGCCAGCGCATGGCAGGCATCGTAGTGGTCGGGGTCGGTCCAGCGGGCCGCGTGCTCGGACAGCGGCGGCGCGTCGAGCGCGATGCCGTCGGTGCGCACGCTGACCTGGAACAGCGTGTGCGGGCGCGCGTCGATGCGCGGCAGCGCCGGGCTGTCGCGCAGGAAGCGCCAGCGCCAGTAGCCGAGCTCCGCGCACGCGGTGCGGACCTGCTCGGCGCCATAGAACACGCCCGGGTCCTGCGGGCCGCGAAAGCGCGAGCCCCACGACGAGGGCGGATAGCGGAACGGCGTGAACAGCAGGTAATGGAGATGGCGCGCCTCGGCCGGCACGGCGGGCTTGCCGGCGTCGAGCACGGCCTCCAGCACGGCCTGCTCCTCGAGGCTGTCGACCAGGGGCATGGTCGAGACCACGTGCTGCGCCTCCACCGCGCGCCAGAGCGTCAGCGCGAACGGCCGGCGCTCAGACGCGACCGCGGGTGGCATCCAGATAGTGGACGACACGTACCAGGCCCTCGGTTGTGCGGATCAGTTCGCCCGGCTTGCCGCCGAGCGCCAGGTTTTCGTTGGCCAGCCAGAGGCGGGCCTGGTCGCTGTGGCCGAGGATGGCGTCGAGCGAGCGGAACAGGCGCACGAACAGCACGCCGAACTCCCATTCCTTGCGATGCGCGTCGAGCACATAGCCGCCGGAGGCCATGCGCGACACCGAGGCCGTGCTGATGCCCAGCACGCTGGCCACGCCCGCCTGGCTGATGCCGAGAAAGCCGGCGGCGCGCATGACCGCCTTGGTCAGGGTGGTGCCGGGGTCGGGACCGCCGGCGGGATCGCGCTCGGGGAGTTGCCTGGTTTGCATCGCCTCGCTCCTGTTTCTTGAGAAACATTATAGGTGCCATGTTTCGCAAGGGAAGCACTAAAGCACACCTTGCGGGTATCTCCCATGCCCGCGTTGCCGGAGGTCTTTGCGGCCAAGGCGCGCACGGTCTGCCCGGATGTGCGCTTTCCATTCTTGCTTGTCTCGTGATATGCAAAATAATGCTTTTCGATGGGGTGGCTCTCCCGCGCGGGGTGCCCCGGGCATCCGGTCAAGCGGCAACGGCAAGGCCGCTGCGATATGTCGGGGGCGGCGATGATAAGCGACGCATCGATCCTGCCATATAGTGCATTTCTCTGATTGCATAATGATTTATATGCAATAAAATGCATTGTCAAAAGAGGCAGACAAGCAGGCTGCCGACCAAGAACCAACCGGATGCCGCCACCCCGCCGCCCTTGCGCACAAGGCGGGGCACGGCTTGGAGGAGTGGAGACATGACGCCCCCAGTGGTCCCCCCGCAAGCGCCGGCCGGAGCGGCCGTGGCCGTGCTGCCGGCCCGCTACAACGCCGCCGCCGACCTGCTCGGCCGCAACCTCGCCGCCGGCCGCGGCGCCAAGACCGCCTATGTGGACGACGCCGGCGCGCTCGGCTACGCGGCGCTCGATGCGCGCTGCCGCCGCTTCGCCTCGGCGCTGCTGGCGTCCGGCATCCGCCCGGAGGAACGCCTGCTGCTATGCGCGCTCGATACCGTCGATTTCCCCACGGCCTTTCTCGGCAGCCTGCTGGCCGGCGTGGTGCCGGTGGCGGTCAACACGCTGCTGACCGCCGACGACTACGCCTACATGCTGGAGCACAGCGGCGCGCGCGCCGTGGTGGTGTCGGCGCCGCTGGCGGCCGTGCTGCGCGAGGCCGCCGCCCGCGCGGGCACCGCGCCGGCCTTCATCCTCGCCGCGCCCGCGGATGGCGAAGCGGACGGCGAGGCGAGCGACGATACGGACAGCGTGGCCGCGATGGCGGCGCGGGGCGCGCCGCTGCCGCAGGCCGCCGCCACGCGGCCCGACGACATCGCCTTCTGGCTCTATTCGTCCGGCTCCACCGGCCGCCCCAAGGGCACCGTGCACACGCACGCCAACCTGTTCCATACCGCCGATCTCTACGCGCGCCAGATACTCGCGCTGCGCGAGGACGACGTGGTGTTCTCCGCGGCCAAGCTGTTCTTCGCCTACGGCCTGGGCAACGCGCTGACCTTCCCGCTGTCGGTCGGCGCCACCACCGTGCTGATGGCCGAGCGCCCCACGCCGCAGGCCGTGTTCCGCCGTCTTTGCGAGCAGCGCCCGACCGTGTTCTGCGGCGTGCCCACGCTCTACGCCGGCATGCTGGCGGCGGCCGAGCTGCCGCCGCGCGCGCAGGTGTCGATGCGCGTGTGCACCTCGGCCGGCGAGGCGCTGCCGCGGGACATCGGCGAGCGCTACCGCGCGCATTTCGGCTGCGACATCCTCGACGGCATCGGCTCCACGGAGATGCTGCACATCTTCCTGTCGAACCGGCCCGGCGAGGTGCGCTACGGCACCACCGGCAAGCCGGTGCCGGGCTACGAGCTGAAGCTGCTCGACGAAGCCGGCCAGCCGTGCGCGCCCGGCGAGATCGGCGACCTGTTCATTAAGGGGCCGAGCGCGGCGCTGATGTACTGGGGCAACCGCGACAAGAGCCGCGACACCTTCGTGGGCGAGTGGACGCGCAGCGGCGACAAGTACCGGCAGGACGCCGACGGCTATTTCATCTACGCGGGGCGCAGCGACGACATGCTCAAGGTCGGCGGCATCTACGTCTCGCCGTTCGAGGTGGAGGCCGTGCTGGCCCAGCACCCGGCGATACTGGAGGCCGCGGTGATCGGCGTGAGCGATGCCGACGGGCTGGTCAAGCCCAAGGCCTTCGTGGTGCCGCGCCCGGGCCAGCGCTGGCACGATGGCATGGCGGCCGAGTTGCAGGCCTTCGTCAAGTCGCGGCTGGCGCCCTACAAATACCCGCGCCAGATCGAGTGCGTGGCGGAGCTGCCCAAGACCGCCACCGGCAAGATCCAGCGCTTCCGCCTGCGCCAGCGCGAGGAAGCCGGCGCGGCGGGCTGAACGCAGCGGATTGAAGACAACAGAACGGAAGCAGAGGCAAAGAGGCATGCAAAGCGAGTTGGTTGAGATTCCCTTCGACGGGCGCCGTATCCACATGGAAGTGCGGTGGCTCAGGCCGCAGCGCGAGGCGCGGCCGCTGCTGGTGTTCCTGCACGAGGGGCTGGGTTCGGTGAGCCTGTGGCGCGACTATCCCGCCGCGCTGTGCGAGGCCGGCGACTTCCGCGGACTGGTGCTGTCGCGCTACGGATATGGCCGCTCCACGCCGCGCCCGGCCGAGGAAAAATGGGGCGTCGATTTCATGCACCGGCAGGCGCGCGAAGCGCTGCCCGCGCTGTTCGACGCGCTCGACATCGGGCCCGGCCGCGGCCGCGGCGCGCCCTGGCTGTTCGGCCACAGCGACGGCGGCTCGATCGCGCTGATCTACGCGGCCAGCTTCCCGCAGGCGGTGGACGGCATCACCGTGCTGGCGCCGCACATCCTGGTCGAGGACGTCTCGGTCGAGAGCATCCGCGCCACGCGCGAGACCTACCTCAACACCGACCTGCGCGGCAAGCTCTCGCGCCATCACGACGACGTGGACTCCGCCTTCTGGGGCTGGAACGACATCTGGCTCGATCCCGCTTTCCGCGCCTTCGACCTGCGCCCGCTGCTGCCGCAGCTGCGCTGCCCGGTGCTGGCGGTGCAGGGCGAGGACGACGAGTACGGGACCATGATGCAGATCGAGGGTATCCATCGATATGCGCCGCAAACCGTCCTGCTTAAACTCGCGCGGTGCGCACACTCCCCGCACCGCGACCAGCCGGGACCGTTGACGGAGGCGGCGGTCCGGTTTATAACGGCACATACTTCATACCTAAAATAATTTCGCGCCCTGCGCGCCGGCCCGCGGCAACCCCGCCGTCCGGCGATGCCAGCCACGGCGACGGAAATCGGCTTGACCACCAGGAGACGTCCATGCATCGCTTCACAGCGCGCGGGCTGGCCCCCGCTTGCCTTGCCATCGCCGCATCTTTCGCCGCATCCTTTGCCTGCACCGCCGCCGCCCAGGGCAGCGGCAAGATCAAGGTCGGCTTCATGCTGCCTTACACCGGCACCTACGCCTCGCTCGGCAACGCCATCGAGAACGGCTTCAGGATGTACGTGCAGGAGCAGGGCGGCAGGCTCGGCGGGCGCGAGATCGAATACTTCAAGGTGGACGACGAATCCGATCCGGCCAAGGCGCCCGAGAACGCCAGCAAGCTGATCAAGCGCGACCAGGTCGACGTGGTGGTGGGCACGGTCCATTCGGGCGTGCAGATGGGCATCGTCAAGGTGGCCAAGGAAAACAACACGCTGCTGATCATCCCCAACGCGGGCGTGGACGAAGCCACCGGGCCGCTGTGCGGGCCGAACATCTTCCGCTCCTCGTTCTCGAACTGGCAGCCCGGCTACGCGATGGGCCACGTGCTGGCCGAGCGCGGCATGAAGCGCGTGGTCACGCTGACGTGGAAATACGCGGCCGGCGAGCAGTCGGTCAAGGGCTTCAAGGAAGCCTTCGAGGCCAAGGGCGGCAAGGTGGTGAAGGAACTGAGCCTGCCGTTCCCCAACGTCGAGTTCCAGGCGCTCATCACCGAGGTGGCGTCGATCAAGCCGGACGCCGTGTTCGTGTTCTTCGCCGGCGGCGGCGCCGTGAAGTTCGTCAAGGACTGGGCCGCGGCGGGCCTCAAGGAAAAGATCCCGCTCTACGCCTCGGGCTTCCTCACCGACGGCACGCTGGAGGCGCAGGGCGCGGCCGCGCAGGGCCTGGAAACCACGCTGCACTATGCCGACGGCCTGGCCAACCCGCGCGACCAGAGCTTCCGCCTGGGCTACGCCAAGACCTACAAGCTGCAGCCGGACGTGTACGCTGTGCAGGGCTACGACGCGGCCCAGCTGCTGGCCGCCGGCGCCAGCGCGGTCAAGGGCGACATGACCAGGAAGGCCGAAGTGGTCAAGGCGATGGAGCTGACCCGGGTGGACAGCCCGCGCGGCTCGTTCACGCTGTCGAAGGCGCACAACCCGGTGCAGGACTTCTACCTGCGCAAGGTCGACGGCCGCGAGAACAAGGTCGGCGGCATCGCCGTCAAGGCGCTGGCCGACCCGGCGCGCGGCTGCCGGATCTGAGCGCCCGGGCCGCGGCGCCGCGTCTGCCGCGTCTGCCGCGTCTTCGCGCCAGCCGCGGGCGCGGCGGCCCGGTCCTGGTCCGGCCTGCTTCGCGCGTTCCGTCTTCCCGCGGTCCTTCTTCCCGCCTTCCTCGTTTCGCAACCGGGCTGCCGCCTTGCCGCATGGACATCGTTTCCTTCTTCATCCAGTGCCTTAACAGCATCCAGTACGGCTTGCTGCTGTTCCTCGTGGCCAGCGGCCTGACCCTGATCTTCGGCATCATGGGCGTGATCAACCTCGCCCACGGCAGCTTCTACATGCTGGGCGCCTACCTGGCCTTCACGCTGGCCGGACTGACCGGCAGCCTGCTGACCGCCATCCCGCTCGGCATCGTGCTGGCGGTGGCGTTCGGCTACGTGCTGGAGTGGGCGTTCTTCAGCTATCTCTACCAGCGCGAGCATCTGCAGCAGGTGCTGATGACCTACGGCCTGATCCTGGTCTTCGAGGAAATGCGCAGCATCCTGGTGGGCGACGACGTGCATGGCGTGACGGTGCCGCCGTTCCTCGACTGGGCGCTGCCGATCGGCAACGAGATGACCTACCCGGTCTACCGCCTGTTCATCTCGGCGGTGTGCCTGCTGGTGGCCGCGGCCATGTACGTGGTGATCCGCCGCACGCGGCTGGGCATGATGATCCGCGCCGGCGCCACCAACCGCGAGATGGTGCAGTCGCTCGGCATCAACGTGACGGTGCTGTACCGCTTCGTGTTCGCGCTCGGCGTGGCGCTGGCGGTGCTGGCCGGCATGATCGCGGCGCCCGTGTCGTCGGTCTACCCGGGCATGGGCGGGCAGGTGCTGATCGTGTGCTTCGTGGTGGTGGTGATCGGCGGCATCGGCTCGGTCAAGGGCGCCCTGGTGGCGTCGCTGCTGCTGGGATTCGTCGACACCTTCGGCAAGGTGTTCTGGCAGGAGGCCTCGGGCGTGCTGGTCTACCTGCTGATGGCACTCATCCTGCTCTGGAAACCCCAGGGCTTGTTCAAGGCGGGGTAGGCATATGCCGGGCGACATCAATGCACTGGAGGGCGCGCCGCGCCTGCGCGCGGGCGCGGCGCCGTGGCGCGGCGGCCTGGGCTGGCTGGCGCTGTTCGCGCTGCTGGCCGCGCTGCCGCTGCTGCTGGGAGAGCAGGGGCAGCGCTTCTACATCGAGCTGCTCAGCAAGGTCATGATCATGGCCATCTTCGCGCTGTCGCTGCAACTGCTGATCGGCTATGCCGGGCTGGTCAGCCTGGGGCACGCGGCCTATTTCGCGGTGGCGGCCTATGCCACCGCGATGCTGGCGCCGCAGGCCGGGCCCGGCAACGGCTGGCTGCTGCTGCTCGGCGCGCTCGCCGCGGCGGCGGCGCTGGCGCTGGTGGTGGGCGCGCTGGTGCTGCGCACGCGCGGCGTGTATTTCATCATGGTCACGCTGGCGTTCGCGCAGATGGTGTTCTTCGTGTTCCACGACACCAGGATCGCGGGCGGCAGCGACGGCACCTATATCTATTTCCGGCCGGAATTCGACCTGCTCGGCGCGCGCCCGTTCGACGTCAACGACGTCGCGCATTTCTACTGGCTGGTGCTCGGCGCGCTGGTGCTCACCGTGGCGGGCCTGGCGCTGGTGCTGCGCTCGCGCTTCGGCCACGCGCTGGTGGGCATCCGCCACAACGAGCAGCGCATGCGCGCGGCGGGCTACGCCACCTACCGCTACCAGCTCGGCGCGTTCGTGGTGGCCGGCACCTTCGCCGGGCTGGCGGGCTATCTGTATGCGATCCAGTATGGCTTCGTCAATCCGGAGATCGCGTCCTGGCACCAGTCCGGCAATGCCATGCTGATGGTGATCCTGGGCGGCGCCGGCAGCCTGGCCGGCGCCGTGCTGGGCGCCTTTTCCTTCGTGCTGCTGGCGGAGTGGTTCAGCACGCTGACCCGGCACTGGCAGTTGCTGATGGGCGGCTTCATCATCGTGGCGGTGGCGCTGCTGCCGCACGGGCTGGTCAGCCTGGCGCGCGTGCTGGCGCTGCCGCGGGCGCGCCGCGGACAAGGAGAATCGCGATGAACGCACCGGTCCTGTCGGCGCGCAGGCTGACGCGCCGCTTCGGCGGCCTTACCGCGGTGGGCGAGGTGGACATCGACCTCGCCCTGCATGAGATCCACGCCGTGATCGGCACCAACGGCGCGGGCAAGTCCACGCTGATCAACATGCTGTCGGGCGAATTGCCGCCGTCCGCGGGCTCGCTGCAATTGCAGGGGCGCGACGTGACCGGCTGGGCGCAGCCGCGGCTGGCGCGCGCGGGCATCGGCCGCAGCTACCAGCGCAACAACATCTTCCTGCCGCTGACGGTGCGCGAGAACTGCCGCCTGGCGGCGCAGTCGCGCGCCCAGCGCGCGTGGCGGCTGTGGGAGGGCGCGCAGCGCTGCCGCACCAGCCGCGCGCTCGGCGACGAGGCGCTGGAATGCGCTGGCCTGGCCGCGTGCGCCGACACCGTGGCCACCGCGCTGTCGCACGGGCAGAAGCGGCAGCTCGAAGTCGCCATGTGCCTGGCCACCCAGCCGACCGTGCTGCTGCTCGACGAGCCGCTGGCCGGCATGGGCGCGGAGGAGTCGGCGCGCATGCTGGCGCTGCTGCGCTCGCTGCGCGACGGCCACGCGGTGCTGCTGGTGGAGCACGACATGGAAGCGGTGTTCTCGGTGGCGGACCGCATCACGGTGATGGTCAACGGCACCGTGATCGCCTCGGGCGATCCCGCGTCGATCCGCCTCAACCGCGAGGTGCGGCAGGCATACCTGGGGGAGGAGGACGCGGAAGGGGACGCGGAAGAGGGTGGGCACGGAAGCGCCGGAGGCAGCCATGAAGGCGGACCGCGCCGCGGCGCGGGCCGGGAGCAGGCGGCATGAGCGAGATCATCGCGGCCACGGACGTGCACGCCTGGTATGGCAGCAGCCATGTGCTGCGCGGCATCGACTTCCGCGTCGGGCGGGGCGAGACGGTGGGCCTGCTGGGCCGCAACGGCATGGGCAAGAGCACGCTGCTGCGGACCCTGCTCGGGCACGTGCGGCAGCGCCAGGGCGCCATCTTCGCCGCCGGGCGCGAGGTCTCGCGCGCGCAGCCGCACGAGGTGGCGCGCCTGGGCGTGGCCTACGTGCCGGAAGGGCGCGGCATCTTTCCCAATCTGTCGGTGCGCGAGAACCTCGTGATGGCGGCGCGCAAGGGGCCGTCCGGGCGGCAGGACTGGGACGAGGCGAGGGTGCTGGACCTGTTCCCCCGCCTCAAGGAGCGCCTCGGCCACGGCGGCCAGCAGTTGTCCGGCGGCGAGCAGCAGATGCTGTCGATCGGGCGCGCGCTGATGACCAACCCCGACTGCCTGATCCTGGACGAGGCCACCGAGGGGCTGGCGCCGCGCATCGTGGCGGAGATCTGGCGGGTGATCGCCACCGTGCGCGCCACCGGCATCGCCTCGGTGGTGGTGGACCGCAACTACCGCGCCGTGCTGGCCAACGCCGACCGCGTGGTGGTGCTGGAAAAAGGGCTGGTCGTGATGGACGGGCCGGCGGCCGTGCTGGCCGCCCAGCCCGGCGCGCTGGATCGTTATCTCGGCGTTTGATTGTGATCCATGAGCCATTTCGTGTGGCGATGCGGCAACGCAGCCCGCGCGCGGCCGCGCCGGGATTCGGCGGGCCGGCGCGCGCAAGCGCTTGACCGGGCGGGACTTCGCTCGCATGCTTGCCCGGTCACCAGCACCAGGCAGGTTCTGCAAGGCAGGATGCTCCCCAGTGGTCGTCACCCGGCACTTCATCTAGAATGGCGCGCGTTTGTGCAATGCAATAGCGCGAGCGGCCCGCTTTTGCCCGTTTTGCTTGTCCCGACCGTCCCGGCCCCCTGGCCCGGGCGTCCGGCGCGTTGCGCGAGCCTTTCAAACCAGACCCCTATCCATGACCCAGACCGCAACCAGTCATTATTTCGTCGAAAGTCCCAGCAAGCATGCACTGGTGATCGGCGCGATCGGCGTCGTCTTCGGCGATATCGGTACCAGCCCCCTGTATTCGCTCAAGGAGTGCTTCAGCACCGAGCATGGCATTCCGTTCAGCAGCGACGCGGTGCTGGGCATCATCTCGCTGCTGTTCTGGGCCATGACCATCGTGGTGTCCATCAAGTACGTGATGTTCGTCATGCGGGCCGACAATGATGGCGAAGGCGGCGTGCTGGCCCTGATGGCGCTGGCCCTGCGCACCGCCTCGCCGCGCTCGCGCACCGCCAAGATGCTGATGATGCTGGGCATCTTCGGCGCGTGCATGTTCTACGGCGACGCGGTCATCACGCCCGCCATCTCGGTGCTCTCCGCCGTGGAAGGGCTGGAGATCGCCGCGCCCGGCCTGTCGCATTTCGTGATTCCGATCACCCTGGTGATCCTGGTGGCGCTGTTCATGATCCAGCGCAGCGGCACCAGCGCGGTGGGCAAGCTGTTCGGCCCGATCATGATCGTCTGGTTCCTGGCCCTGGGCGCGCTCGGCGTGTACAACCTGGCGGGCGTGCCGTCGGTGCTGCTGGCGGTCAACCCGCTCTACGGCGTGCGCTTCCTGACCGAGCATTCGCTGCAGGCCTTCATCGTGCTGGGCTCGGTGTTCCTGGTGCTGACCGGCGCCGAGGCGCTGTACGTGGACATGGGCCATTTCGGCCGGCGCCCGATCCGCTTCGCCTGGTTCGTGCTGGTGATGCCCTGCCTGATGCTGAACTACTTCGGCCAGGGCGCGATGCTGCTGCGCAACCCCGAGGCGATCAGCAACCCGTTCTACCTGATGGTGCCGCAGGCGCTGCTGCTGCCGATGGTGCTGCTGGCCACCTGCGCCACCGTGATCGCCTCGCAGGCGGTGATCTCGGGCGCGTTCTCGCTGACCAGCCAGGCGATCCAGCTCGGCTTCGTGCCGCGCATGCGCATCCGCTACACCTCGGCCGCCGAGATCGGCCAGATCTACCTGCCGGTGATCAACTGGATCCTGCTGGTGCTGGTGGTGGCGGTGGTGGTGGCCTTCAAGAAATCCGACAACCTGGCGGCCGCCTACGGCATCGCCGTGACCACCACGATGGTGATCACCACCTTCCTGGCGGCGGTGGTGATGCGCAACGTCTGGAAGTGGAACCCGGTGCTGGTCACGCTGATCGGCGTGAGCTTCCTGCTGGTCGACCTGGCCTTCTTCTCCGCCAACCTGCTCAAGGTCGCCGAAGGCGGCTGGTTCCCGCTGCTGATGGGCGGCACCGCGTTCTTCCTGCTGATGACCTGGCACAGCGGCCGCAAGCTGCTGCGCGCCCGCAGCCTGGAGGACGGCATCCCGCTCGAGCCGTTCATCGGCGGCCTGCTGGCGCACCCGCCCCATCGCGTCGAGGGCACCGCGGTGTTCCTGACCGGCAATACCGAATCGGTGCCGGTATCGCTGCTGCACAACCTCAAGCACAACCGCGTGCTGCACGAGCGCGTGGTCTTCCTGAGCTTCGTCACGCGCGACGTGCCCTACGTGGACGACGACCACCGCCTGACCTGCAAGGACCTCGGCGGCGGCGTGTTCATCCTCAAGTCCGAGTACGGCTTCAAGGAAACGCCCGACGTGCAGCGCGTGCTGGACCTCGCGCAGCGCAAGCTCGGCATGGCCTTCGAGCTGATGGAGACCTCGTTCTTCATCGCCCGCGAATCGGTGATCCCGTCCAAGCTGCCGGGCATGTCGATGTGGCGCGAAAGCCTGTTCGCGTGGATGCATCAGAACGGCGCCAAGCCCTCGGACTTCTTCCAGATCCCCGCCAACCGCGTGGTGGAGCTGGGCACGAAGGTGGAGATCTGATCGTTTCTGTAGCCTGCGGGCTACGGAATATCGTGAAAACGGAATTTCTGTAGCCCTAGGGCATCAAAATTCGGCTACCGTTTTGTCGCCCACCGGCTACAATAAAGCGGAATCCGAACCGTTTTGATGCCCGGAGGCTACAGAATGACGACCCTGGCCGACATCGGCGAGATGCTGCGCGAGGTGCGCCGCGAAACCGGCCTGTCCCAGCAGGAACTGGCCGAGCGCGCCGGCGTGGCGCGCACCACCGTCGCCCGCATGGAAACCCTCGCGCGCGGCGACATGAGCGTGTCCGCGCTGGTGCGCCTGCTGGAATCGGCCGGCTACGACCTGAAGGCGGTCAGGCACGGCCACGGCCGCACGCTCGACGACATCCTGGCCGAGCAGCGCGAGGCGCCACCGCAATGAGGCTCGACGTCCATGTCATGCGGCGGCGGGTCGCCACGCTCTACCGCGAGCGCGACGAATACGTGCTGCGGTACCTGCCCGAGGCCCGGCCGCAGGATTTCGTCTCGCTGGCCATGCCGGTGCGCGAGGATCCGTGGCGCTGGCCGCGCGACCTTCATCCCTTCTTCCGCCAGAACCTGCCCGAGGGCTTCCTGCTCAACCTGATCCGCGAGCAGTTCGGCCCCTTGCTGGACGGCACCGATCTGTCGCTGCTGGCGGTGGTCGGCGCGATGGGCATCGGCCGCGTCACGGTGACGCCCGAGGGCGTGGCGCCGGGCACGGAACTGCGGGGCCTGGACGTGCGGCGCATCCTGCACGGCGACAACACCGAGGCGCATTTCGCCGCGCTGGTCAGGGAATACGCGCGCGCCGCCATCTCGGGCGCGGTGCCCAAGTTCATCGCGCCGGACGCGCAGGGCGCGCAGGCCGCGCCGCTGGGCAAGCCCACGCTGCGCACCAGCCGCTACATCGTCAAGGGCTCGGACGACAGCACGCCGTTCCTCGGCTTCAACGAGTTCTATTCGATGCGCGTGCTGGCGCGCCTGCAGGCGGTGCCGGTTGCCGCCACGCGCATGTCGGACGACGGCCGCGCGCTGGTGGTGGAGCGCTTCGACGTGGACAAGGACGGCCTGCCGGTCTACGGCGTGGAAGACATGTGCAGCCTGCTGGGGCTGCCGCCGCACGAGAAATACGCGGCCACCACGGAGAAGGTGCTGGCCGCGTCGCGCGCCTACCTCGCGCGCGACGCGCTGCACGCGCAGATGGAGCACCTGGCCTGGCACCTGCTGGTCAACTACGTGGTGCGCAATGCCGACTGCCACGCCAAGAACATCGCGCTGTACTACTCGGGCGTGGACGACGTGAGGTTCAGCCCGGTCTACGACATCGTCACCACCCAGGCCTACCCGCGTTTCGCCAGCAACCCGCCGGGCCTGTTCATCGACGGGCGCAAGACCTGGGCCGCGGGCAAGACGCTGGAGCGGCTGCTGAACACGCGCATGGGCATCCCGCCGCGTCGCTACGCGGCGATGGTCGAGGCGCTGTGCGATTCGGCGGTGGCGGTGGGCCACGAACTCATCGAGGCATCGCGCAACGAGCCGCGCTGGCGCGGCGTGGCCAAGCAGATGCTGCACGCATGGAACGACGGCATGGAATCGCTGCGCAGCACGCGCAGGAACGCCGGCCTGCGGCAACTGACGCCCGCCATCGAGGCGGCCGGCTTCTCGGACCCGGCGCCGCCGGAGAAGACGGCGACGGTGATCGGGCGGTCCAGTCTGATGGGCGGGAGAGGAGGGCAGTGAGGGTGTTTTCGGATTGCTGGCGCGCCGTCATATTGCCGAAGGCTGTCTCCCCTCTCACGCAGGCGGGAGAGGGGAGACAGCCTCGGTAATCTGCGGCCTGGAGGGCGTTCTTCCGCCCCGCGCGTTCAGCGCTTGAGCTTGGCGAACGCCGCCGCCATCGCGCCGGCCGGCTCGGTTTCGCGGCGGCCGCCGCCGAAGCTCTTGTTCTGGCCCTGGCGCGGACCATTGCCGCGCTCGCCCTGGCCGGCGCGCGCCAGGGCCTGGCCCGGTTCGTCGTCGAGGCGCATGCTCAGGCCGATGCGGTTGCGCTTGACGTCCACTTCCATCACCTTGACCTTGACGATCTGGCCGGCTTTGACCACCTCGTGCGCATCCTTGACGAACTTGGAGGACAGCGCCGAGATATGGACCAGGCCATCCTGGTGCACGCCGATGTCGACGAAGGCGCCGAACGCGGCCACGTTGGTGACGACGCCTTCGAGCACCATGCCGGGCTGCAGGTCCTTGATGTCCTCCACGCCGTCCTGGAAGGTGGCGGTCTTGAACTCGGGGCGCGGATCGCGGCCGGGCTTTTCCAGCTCGGCGAGGATGTCGCGCACGGTCGGCAGGCCGAAGGTCTCGTCGGTGAAGGCCGTCGGCGAGAGGCCGCGCAGCGCTTCGCGGTTGCCCATCACGTCCCGCAGGCCCTTCTTGATGTGGTCGAGGATGCGCGTGACCACGGGATAGGCTTCCGGGTGCACCGAGGAGCGGTCCAGCGGGTTGTCGCCGTCGTTGATGCGCAGGAAGCCGGCGGCCTGCTCGAAGGTCTTGTCGCCCAGGCGCGGCACCTTCTTCAGCGCGTCGCGGTTGGGGAAGGCGCCGTTGGCGTCGCGGTACTCGACGATATTGCGCGCCAGCACCGAGTTCAGGCCCGACACGCGCGCCAGCAGCGGCGCCGAGGCGGTGTTGACGTCCACGCCCACGGCGTTGACGCAATCCTCCACCACGGCATCGAGCGCGCGCGCCAGCTCGCGCTGGTTGACGTCGTGCTGGTACTGGCCCACGCCGATGGACTTGGGGTCGATCTTGACCAGTTCCGCGAGCGGGTCCTGCAGGCGGCGCGCGATCGAGACCGCGCCGCGGATCGACACGTCGAGGTCGGGGAATTCCTTGGCCGCCAGTTCGGATGCCGAGTAGACCGAGGCGCCGGCCTCGCTGACCACGATCTTGGTCAGCTTGGCTTCGGGCAGTTGCTTCATCAGGTCCTGCACCAGCTTGTCGGTCTCGCGGCTGGCGGTGCCGTTGCCGATCGAGACCAGCATCACGTTGTGCTGCTTCGCCATGCGCGCCAGCGTGGCGAGCGAGCCGTTCCAGTCGCGGCGCGGCTCGTGCGGGTAGATGGTGGCGGTGTCGAGCAGCTTGCCGGTGGTGTCGACCACGGCGATCTTGCAGCCAGTGCGGATGCCCGGGTCGATGCCCATCACGGACTTCGGGCCCGCCGGCGCGGCCAGCAGCAGCTCGTGCAGGTTGCGGCCGAACACCTTGATGGCCTCGCTCTCGGCGGTCTCGCGCAACTGCGTCAGCAGTTCGGTTTCCAGGTGCGGCTGCACCTTGACGCGCCAGCACCAGCGGCACACGTCGCCGAGCCATTTGTCGGCGGGGCGGTTCTGGTTCTGGATGCCGAAATGGCGCGCGATCATGCCTTCGCACGGATGCGGCACCAGCGCGTCCTGCTCTTCGCCGAGCCCCAGCTTGACCATCAGCACGCCCGCGTTGCGGCCGCGGAACAGCGCCAGCGCGCGGTGCGACGGCACGGTGCGGATGGTTTCGCTGTACTGGTAGTAGTCGCGGAATTTTTCTTCCTCCGCGCCTTCCTTGCCTTCCATCACCGACGAGCTCACCAGGCCGTTGCTCCACAGGTGCTCGCGCAGCCTGCCGAGCAGCTCGGCGGTCTCGCCGAACTGCTCGGAGAGGATGTCGCGCGCGCCGTCCAGCGCGGCCTTGGCGTCGGGCACGCCGCCGTCGGCGGTGGGATTGCCGTTGACGTACTTGGCGGCCTCGGCCTGCGGGTCCAGCGTGGGGTCGGCCAGCAGCGCCTGCGCCAGCGGCTCCAGCCCGCATTCGCGCGCGATCTGGGCGCGCGTGCGGCGCTTGGGCTTGTAGGGCAGGTAGAGGTCTTCCAGCGTCTGCTTGGTCTCGGCGCCTTCGATGGCGGCGCGCAGCTCGGGCGTGAGCTTGCCCTGTTCCTCGACCGAGGCGAGGATGGCGGCGCGGCGCTCTTCCATCTCGCGCAGATAGAGCAGGCGCTCTTCCAGCGTGCGCAGGTGCGTGTCGTCAAGGTTGCCGGTCACTTCCTTGCGGTAGCGGGCAATAAAGGGCACGGTCGCGCCTTCGTCGAGCAGTGCTACGGCCGCTGCCACCTGGCGGGGTTGGACGGACAGTTCGGCCGCGATGAGCGACACGATCTTTTGCGTGACGGAAGCTGGCAGATTGGACATCAGGAAAACAGTCAGTCGAAAGCGGGGCATTTTGCCACAAGCGCGCAGCGCCGCGACGCGGCGCGCGGCCGCACGCGCCGTGCCGCGGCACGCGCGCGCCGGCGGCGCGGCAGGAGGCAGGCCGGGTGATAGAATCGGGGCATGATCGTCAAGCCACATCCGGCCGCTCATCCGGCCGCGTTCCCCGCCCCCCGCGCCACCCGCGCGGTGGCCCGCGCGCCCCGCCTGCCGCGGGCGCGGCGCATCGTGCTGGCCGCCCTCGCGGCGGCTTGGCTATGCCCCGTGCCCGGCATGGCGCAGGCGCCCGCAGCGGCACCCGAGGCCACCGCGCCGCAGGCGCCGCCCCGGGACTTTGCCGCCGAGCGCAAGGCCATCGGCGACTCGCGCGAATGGACCAACTACCGCTACGGGCAGGCCGCGCACGACTGCTACAGCAAGTTCTTCGTCACCCACTGCCTCGACAAGGCCAAGGACGAGCAGCGCGCCGAGCTGCAGGTGCTGCGCAAGCGGGAACTGGAAGTCGGCGAGGCCGAGCGTGCCTTCAAGGCGGTCGAGCGCGATCGCCAGCAGGCCATCCAGCGCGCCGAATACGAGGCCGACCAGCCCAAGCGCGAGGCCAACGAGCAGGCCAGCCGCGAGAGCTTCGAGCGCAAGCAGCAGGAGCAGCAGTTGCGCGACGCCGAGCACGCGGCGGGCGCGCCGCAGCGCGCCGCCAACGCGCAGGCCTACGACAAGAAGCAGGCGGATTTCGATGCCCGCGTGAAGCAGGCGCAGGAGCAGGGCGCGCAAAAGGCCCAGCAGCGGCAGGAGAACGTCAAGGCCTTCGACGCCAAGCAGCGCGACGCCGAGCAGCGGCAGAAGGACCTCGACGAGCGCCGCGCCAAGGCCAAGGAACAGCAGCAAGGGCAGGGCTCGGCGCCGCGGCCCTTCGGCTTCTGAGCGGCGCGAGCCGCGCCCGGGGCCGGGGGCAATGCCGGCCAGGACAGGCAGCAACAGGCCATGACAGGCCACGATTGGCGACAACAGCCGGTGCCCGACACCATGCCGGCGCCGCCGGCGCAGCGCCGGCCTTGAGCAGGGGGAGCCTATGGACCGCAACCTGAATACCCTAGCGCGGCAGATCATGGAGTTGCAGATCGAGCACCGCGACCTGGACTACCTGATCGACCGCATGGCGGCCGACGCCGTGCACGACGAACTGCAGATGCGGCGCCTGAAGAAGCGCCGCCTCAAGCTCAAGGATGCGATTACGCTGCTCCAGCTTCAGCTCGAGCCGGACGTGCCCGCCTGAGCGCCCGCCGATCGACCTTTCCGACCTCCCGATCTCTTCATCCCTCTCATCCACGGGCCGGCGCCGAGCCGGCTCGCCAGAAAGCCCCGCCTTGCCTGCCTCCGAAGATCTCCCCGACACCGCCGACATGCCCGATACGCTCGCGGCCACGCCCGACGCCTCCGGCGTCTCCGAAGGCGCCGCCGCCGTGCCGGCGGGCCAGGTCGACCAGGCGGCCGCCCACGCGGCGCAGCTGGCCACCATCTTCGCCAGGACCGGCACGCTGGCGCAGGCCATCGACGGCTACCGCCCGCGCGACGCGCAGGAGCGCATGGCCGCGGCCGTGGCGGGCGCCATCGAGCGCAGCGACACGGTCATCGTCGAGGCCGGCACCGGCACCGGCAAGACCTTCGCCTACCTGGTGCCGGCGATGCTGTGGGGCGGCAAGGTGATCCTCTCCACCGGCACCAAGAACCTGCAGGACCAGCTTTTCCTGCGCGACATTCCCACGGTGCGGCGCGCGCTCAACGTGCCGGTGTCGGTGTCGCTGCTCAAGGGACGGGCCAACTACCTGTGCCATTACCACCTGGAGCGGGCCGAGGCGCAGGGCCGGCTGGCGTCGCGCCAGGATGCGGCCTGGCTGCGCGAGATCGCCAGCTTCGCCAAGGTCACGGCGTCGGGCGACAAGGCGGAGCTGGCCTCGGTGCCGGAGAACGCGCCGGTCTGGCAACTGGTCACGTCGACGCGCGACAACTGCCTCGGCACGGAGTGCCCGCAGTACAAGGAGTGCTTCGTCATGCGCGCGCGCAAGGAGGCGCAGCAGGCCGACATCGTGGTGGTCAACCATCACCTGTTCTTCGCCGACGTGGTGCTGCGCGATACCGGCATGGCCGAACTGCTGCCGGCGGCCAACACCGTGATCTTCGACGAAGCGCACCAGTTGCCGGAAACCGCCACGCTGTTCTTCGGCGAGAGCCTGTCCACCAGCCAGTTGCTGGAGATCGCGCGCGACACCGTGGCCGAGGGCCTCTCGCATGCGCGCGACGCGGCGGACTGGGTGCGCATGGCCGCGCCGCTGGAACGCGCCGCGCGCGACCTGCGGCTGGCCTTCAGCAAGGACAACGTGCGCCTGGCGGTCAGCCAGGTCGAGGCCGATCCGCGCATCGGCAAGCCGTTCTTCGAGACGCTGGACGCGCTGGAAAGCGCGCTGGCGGATTTCGTGGCCCTGCTCGAGAGCCAGGCCGAGCGCGCCGAATCGCTGGAGCAGTGCCACCGGCGCGCGGTGGAGCTGGAGCAGCGCCTGGCCGCGTGGCGCAGCGACGCCAAGGCCGCGCCGAAACCGGCCCCGGCCCCGGCCGGCGGCGAGGGCGCCGAGGGTGCCGATGGCGCCACGCCGGAAGCCGCCTTCGGGCCGGACACCGTGCGCTGGGTGGAGGTGTTTTCGCACACCGTGCAGCTGCACCGCACGCCGTTGTCGATCGCGCCGATCTTCACGCGCCAGCGCGAGGGGCATCCGCGCGCCTGGGTCTTCACCTCCGCCACGCTGTCGGTGAAGGGCAATTTCAGCCACTACGCCGCGCAGCTCGGGCTGGACAAGGAGAAATCGCTCACGCTGCCGAGCCCGTTCGACTATGCCGAGCAAGGCCTGCTCTACGTGCCGCGCGACCTGCCGGCGCCGCAGTCGCCGCAGTTCACCGACGCCGTGGTGCAGGCCGCGCTGCCGCTGATCGAGGCCGCCGGCGGGCGCGCCTTCCTGCTGTGCACCACGCTGCGCGCGGTGCAGCGCGCCTCGGACCTGCTCTACGACGCCTTCGCCGAGCGCGGGCTGGAACTGCCGCTGCTGGTGCAGGGCCAGGCCAGCCGCACCGAGCTGCTGGACCGCTTCCGCGAGCTCGGCAACGCGGTGCTGGTCGGCAGCCAGAGCTTCTGGGAAGGCGTCGACGTGCGCGGCGAGGCGCTGTCGCTGGTCATCATCGACAAGCTGCCGTTCGCGCCGCCCGACGACCCGGTGCTGGCCGCGCGCATGGAAGTGCTGCAGAAGAAGGGGCTGAGCCCGTTCGCCGTGCATCAGTTGCCGCACGCGGTGATCACGCTCAAGCAGGGCGCCGGGCGCCTGATCCGCTCGGAAACCGACCGCGGCGTGCTGGTGATCTGCGATACCCGGCTGGTGGAGAAGCCCTACGGCCGCCAGATCTGGCAGAGCCTGCCGCCGTTCAAGCGCACGCGCGAGGCGGACACGGTGATCCATTTCCTGGAGTCGCTGCGCGGCGGGAGCGGACTGGCGGCAGAGGATGCGGGGAAGGCGGATCAGGCGGAAAGCGGCGCCGGCGGCGAATCCGGCGGCGAATCCGGCGGCGAAGCGCCCGCCGCGTAGGACGCGCGCGGGCGGGCGCGCAGGCAAGAAAAAGCCCGATCGGAATCGGGCTTTTTCGTCAGCGCTGGCTGCCGTTCAGAACACTTCCCACCAGGACTTGTCCTTGCGGCGCTCGCCGTACTTGATGTAATCGCTGTTCGGGAAGTTCTTTTCCATCACGCGCGCGGTGTCGTCGCGCAGATCCTTCATGCCCAGCGAGTCGTAGCTGCGGATCATGATGTACAGCGCTTCCTCGTTGGCCGGCGCGCCGTCATAGTCCTTGAGGGCCTGCTGGGCGCGGTTGGCGGCGGCCAGGTAGGCTCCGCGGCGGTAGTAGTAGCGTGCCGCGTGGACCTCGTGCTGGGCCAGCGAGTTCACGATGTACTGCATGCGCGCGGCGGCATCCGGGGCGTACTTGCTTTCCGGGAAGCGCGTGATCAGCGTATTGAAGGCATCATACGCGGCGCGCGCGGCCTTCGGGTCGCGCTCGCTGAGATCCTGGCCCGAGAAACGGCCAAGCCACCCGAGGTTGTCGTTGAAGTTGATCAGGCCCTTGAGATAGTAGGCATAATCGATGTTCGGGTGATTCGGGTGCAACTGGATGAAGCGGTCCACCGAGGCCAGCGCGGCGGCAGTCTCGCCGTCCTTGTAGTTGGCGTAGGCGGTATCGATCTGCGCCTGCTGCGCGAAACGGCCGAACGGATAGCGGCTTTCGAGCTTTTCGTACAGCTTGACCGCGCGGGTAAAGTCACCTGAATCGAGAGCGTCCTTGGCTTCCGAATATAATTTGTTGGCCGACCAGCCGGCAGTCTCGTCTGGTTGATCCGACAGCAGGCCGCATGCCGACAGCATGACGCAGCCGCCTGCGAGCAGAATCGCTCCAATTCTTGCGCGCCAACTGGCGCGCTTCATGCTCATCAATTGCATGGGCAACGTATCCCGGATGAAAAATAGCGTCAAGCATTATAGCCCAAGCCCCTTGCCGGAAACCGCCGCCAAGGGCACCACGCCGCGCGCCGCGGATCCGGCCGACGCCTTGAACGAGGTGGAGGACCTGGAAGACCTCGTCGACGTGGCCGCGCTGGGCGGCCTGCCGCCCGGCGCGCCGCTCACGCCGATCGAGACGGAGATGCAGCCGGTCTCGTTCGATGTCGACAGCGCTTCACATGGAGAGCGCCTCGACAAACTGCTGGCCCGCCATCTCGGCGGCTTCTCCCGCAGCCGCCTGCAGCAATGGATCGAGGGCGGCTCGGTGCTGGTCAACGGTGCGCCGCGCCGTTCGCGCGACGCCGTGCAGATGGGCGAGCGCATCGAGGTGAGGCCGCAGGCCGCGCCGGAATCGCGCGCCTTCGTGGCCGAGGACGTCGAGCTGGACGTGGTGTATGAGGACGCCGCGCTGCTGGTCATCAACAAGCCCGCCGGGCTGGTGGTCCACCCGGCCGCGGGCAACTGGGGCGGGACCGTGCTCAACGGCCTGCTGCACCGCTATCCCGAAGCGGTCGGGCTGCCGCGCGCCGGCATCGTCCACCGGCTCGACAAGGAAACCACCGGCCTGATGGTGGTGGCGCGCACGCTGACCGCGCAGACCGACCTCGTGCGCCAGCTGCAGGCGCGCACCGTCAAGCGGCGCTACCTGGCGCTGGTGTGGGGGACCACGCCCGATTCCGGCACCATCGACGCGCCGATCGGCCGCGACCCGCGCGAGCGCACGCGCATGGGCGTGGTGCTGACCAACAGCGGCAAGCCCTCGCGCACGCATTTCCGCACGCTGGGCACGGTGCCGCTGGGCCGCGGTCATGTCTCGATGGTGATGTGCCAGCTCGAAACCGGCCGCACGCACCAGATCCGCGTGCATTTCGAATCCATCGGCCATCCGCTGCTGGGCGATCCGGTCTACCACCGCGCCGCCACCCGGCGCGGCCAGCGCCCGGCCATCAAGGCGCCGCTGCCGCGGCCGCTGGACCGCCAGGCGCTGCATGCCTTCCGGCTCGGGCTGGTGCACCCGGTGACGGGCAAGGACATGTCCTGGGAGGCGCCGCCGCCCGAAGACCTGCAGGCGCTGATCGACGTGCTCGACTTCGAAGGCACCGGCGACGATGATGACGATGACGGCTGGGTCGAGGGCGAAGACGGCGTGTGGGTGTACGGCGATGACGACTGAGCCGGCATCGACCGACCCGGCATCGACCGAGGCGGACTGGCTGGTGCCGGACTGGCCGGCGCCGGCGCGCGTGCGCGCGCTGTCCACCACGCGCCAGGGCGGCGTCAGCGGCGCGCCCTACGGCCTCGCCGACGGCAGCCGCGGCGGGCTCAACCTGGGCACGCACGTGGGCGACGATCCCGCGGCCGTGGCCGCCAACCGGGCGCGCCTGGCCGCGCGGCTGCCGTCGGCGCCAGCGTGGCTGGAGCAGGTGCATGGCTGCGCGGTCGCGACCGCCGACCAGTTTGCCTCGGGCGGCGCGGTGCCGCAGGCCGACGCCAGCATCGCCACGGCGCCGGGGCGCGTCTGCGCGGTGATGACCGCCGATTGCCTGCCGGTGCTGCTGTGCGACCGCGCCGGCACCGTGGTCGGCGCCGCGCACGCGGGCTGGCGCGGCCTGTGCGCGGGCGTGATCGAGGCCGCGCTGGCGCGCATGAGCGCGCAGGCGGGGCCGCGGCCGCAATGGCTGGCGTGGCTCGGCCCGGCCATCGGGCCGGCGGCGTTCGAAGTGGGGGCGGAAGTGCGGCAGGCCTTCCTCGACGCGGCGCGGCCGGCGGAGATCGCGCAGGTCGGCGCGGCCTTCCGTCCCGGCGCGCCGGGCAAGTACTTCGCCGACATCTACGCGCTGGCGCGGACCCGGCTGGCCCGGGCCGGCTGCCTCGACGTCCACGGCGGCGAGGCCTGCACCGTCACCGACGCGCAGCGCTTCTATTCCTACCGGCGCGATGGCGTCACCGGCCGCATGGCCAGCCTGGCCTGGCTGGAAGGCTGAACCCCTGCTGCTTCATTCGCGTGGTGCCTGCGCCGCGCCGGCAGGCGTGTCCGCGGGCGCGGCGGCATCCGCGGCGTCCGCCGCCGCCGCTTTTTCCGCTTTCGCTTCCTCGGCCTTGCGGCGCCGGCGGCGGCCCGGCGTGCCCATGATGTACACCAGGATGGCAACCGGCCCCAGGCCATAAAACACGAAGGTGGCCACGCCCGCCACCACGGTATGCTCGGTGATGGCCATCATCAGCACCACGTAGAGCCAGCCGATCGCAACGATATACATCAGAACGTCATCCTCCTCGGGCAAGCTCGCCCCTTCGCGCGGCGGGCCCGGTTCCGGGGCGCGCCCGGCGCAATCTGCCGGTGCCTTGCGCCCGCGCAGTTTTCCGCATTGACAGGCAGAACATTGCAAGGCAACAATGGCCTCGAATGTCTTGCGAGGCGGTCTGCTCGCGGTCATTCGCAGGCTCCGCCGGGACCGCCCGGTCCGCGGCGCGGCATATCCGGCAAGCATACCGCATGGCGCCACCAGCCGAGGGCGCCGGGGCGGGCCGGTCCCGGGGCTGGCGGCGGCGTAGCGCGCAGTGGCGGCACACCGTCCGGCCGGCCTTCAAATAAGTGACGGCAGAGAGACGAAACATCATGGCAACCGGCAAAGGTGCGGCAGCTTCCTCCAAGGAAGACAAGTCCCAACCGTTTTCATTTGCACCGGGGCCATTCGATCCAGCGGCATGGCTGGCATGGTCCCGTCAGGCGCAGGCCAACGGCAGTGGTAGCGGTAATGGCAGCGGCAACGGCGCGGCAATGCCCCAGGGCTTGCCCGGCATGCCGGGCATCCCCGGCTTCGAGGCGCTGGCCGGTTCCGCCGCGGCGGGCGTGAAGATCCCGCCCGACCAGCTTGCCGACATCCAGCAGCGCTACATGAAGGACTTCACCGAACTGTGGCGCCGCATGGCCGAGGGCGATGCCGGTCCCGCCCCGGTCCTGGGCGACCGCCGCTTCTCCGGCGAAGCCTGGCGCAGCAGCGCCGCGTTCCACTACGCGGCCGCGTTCTACCTCATCAACGCGCGCGCCATGAACGAGCTGGCCGGCGCGGTCGAGGCCGACGCCAAGACGCGCCAGCGCATCCGCTTCGCGATCTCGCAGTGGGTCGACGCCATGTCGCCGGCCAACTTCCTCGCCACCAACCCGGAGGCGCAGCAGCGCCTGATCGAGTCGGGCGGCGAATCGCTGCGCGCCGGCGTGCGCAACATGCTGGACGACCTCGGCCGCGGCAAGATCTCGCAGACCGACGACTCCGCCTTCGAGGTGGGCCGCAACGTGGCCGTCACCGAAGGCGCGGTGGTCTACGAGAACACCTACTTCCAGCTGCTGCAGTACAAGGCCACCACCAGCAAGGTGTTCGCGCGCCCGCTGCTGCTGGTGCCGCCCTGCATCAACAAGTACTACATCCTCGACCTGCAGCCCGAAAGCTCGCTGGTCAACTACATGGTGGGGCAGGGCCACACGGTCTACGTGGTGTCGTGGCGCAACCCGGACGCCTCGATGGCGGAGCTGGGCTGGGACGACTACATCGAGCACGCGGCGATCCGCGCGATCGAGGTCGTGCGCGAGATCAGCGGCCAGGACAAGATCAACCTGCTCGGCTTCTGCGTGGGCGGCACCATCGCCGCCACCGCGCTGGCCGTGCTGGCCCACCGCGGCGAGCGCCCCGTGGCCAGCCTGACGCTGCTCACCACGCTGCTCGACTTCGCCGACACCGGCGTGTTGGACGTGTTCGTCGACGAGGCCCACGTGCAGTTGCGCGAGGCCACCCTCGGCGGCGCGGCGGGCGCGCCCTGCGCGCTGCTGCGCGGCGTGGAGCTGGCCAACACGTTCTCGTTCCTGCGCCCCAACGACCTGGTGTGGAACTACGTCGTCGACAACTACCTGAAGGGCAACACGCCGGTGCCGTTCGACCTGCTGTTCTGGAACGGCGACGCCACCAACCTGCCGGGCCCGTGGTACTGCTGGTACCTGCGCCACACCTACCTGCAGAACGAACTGAAGGTGCCGGGCCGGCTGACCGTGTGCAACGCGCCGGTGGACCTGGGCAGCATCGACGTGCCGACCTATGTCTACGGCTCGCGCGAGGACCACATCGTGCCGTGGATGTCGTCCTACGCCTCGACCGCGCTGCTCGAGAACAAGGTGCGCTTCGTGCTCGGCGCGTCCGGCCACATCGCCGGCGTGATCAATCCGCCGGCCAAGAACAAGCGCAGCCACTGGATCAACGACAAGATCGCAGACTCCGCGCAGGCATGGCTGGACGGCGCGACCGAGCATCCCGGCAGCTGGTGGCCGGACTGGTCGGCGTGGCTGGCCAAACATGCCGGCGCGCGCAAGGCCGCGCCTGCGGACTACGGAAACAAGGACTACCGTGCCATCGAGCCTGCCCCCGGACGCTACGTCAAGGCCAGGGCATGAGACAGGTCCGGGCCGGCTGCCGCACGCGGCCGGCTGATTCACTTCCTACATGCAATTACCTCGAGAGGATCTCCCAATGACTGACATTGTCATCGTATCCGCTGCCCGTACCGCGGTTGGCAAGTTCGGCGGCTCGCTCGCCAAGATCCCGGCGCCCGAGCTGGGCGCCATCGTCATCAAGGCCGCGCTCGAGCGCGCCGGCGTCAAGCCCGAGCAGGTCAGCGAAGTGATCATGGGCCAGGTGCTCGCCGCCGGCTCCGGCCAGAACCCGGCGCGCCAGGCCTCGCTCAAGGCCGGCCTGCCGGTGATGGTGCCGGCCATGACCATCAACAAGGTGTGCGGCTCCGGCCTGAAGGCCGTGATGCTGGCCGCCAACGCCATCGCCGCCGGCGATGCCGAGATCGTGGTGGCGGGCGGCCAGGAAAACATGAGCGCCGCCCCGCACGTGCTGCCGGGCTCGCGCGACGGCTTCCGCATGGGCGACGCCAAGCTGGTCGACAGCATGATCGTGGACGGCCTGTGGGACGTCTATAACCAGTACCACATGGGCGTCACCGCCGAGAACGTGGCCAAGGAATACGGCATCACGCGCGAGGCCCAGGACGAATTCGCGGTCGGCTCGCAGAACAAGGCCGAGGCCGCGCAGAAGGCCGGCAGGTTCGCCGAGGAAATCGTGCCGGTGCCGATTCCCCAGCGCAAGGGCGACCCGGTGCTGTTCGCCACCGACGAATACGTGCGCCACGGCGTCACGCTGGACGGCCTGTCCGGCCTCAAGCCCGCCTTCGACAAGGCCGGCACGGTGACGGCGGCCAACGCCTCGGGCCTGAACGACGGCGCCGCCGCCGTGGTGGTGATGTCCGCCGCCAAGGCCAAGGAGCTCGGCCTGACCCCGCTGGCCACCATCCGCGCCTACGGCACCGCCGGCGTCGATCCCAAGGTGATGGGCATGGGCCCGGTGCCGGCCTCCAAGCGCTGCCTGTCGCGCGCCGGCTGGAGCGTCGGGGAGCTCGACCTGATGGAAATCAACGAAGCCTTCGCCGCGCAGGCCCTGGCCGTGCACCAGCAGATGGGCTGGGACACCTCCAAGGTCAACGTCAACGGCGGCGCCATCGCCATCGGCCACCCGATCGGCGCGTCCGGCTGCCGCGTGCTGGTCACGCTGCTGCACGAGATGAAGCGCCGCGACGCGAAGAAGGGCCTGGCCTCGCTGTGCATCGGCGGCGGCATGGGCGTGGCGCTGGCGGTGGAACGCCAGTAACAGAGCGCGAGCGGTGGAACGCCGGTAAGCAAAGCGATGGCCGGGCGCGGCATGCCGCGCCCGGCCGCTCAGAGGGGTGTGCCGGCGGCGAGATGGCTTTCCCGCCGCCGGCCTAATAACAACTAGCCATCAAGGAGTAGATATGACTCAGCGCATCGCATACGTAACGGGTGGCATGGGCGGCATCGGAACGGCCATCTGCCAACGCCTGGCCAAGGAAGGCTTCAAGGTGGTGGCGGGCTGCGGCCCCAATTCGCCGCGCCGCGAGAGGTGGCTCGAGCAGCAGAAGGCCCTGGGCTTCGATTTCGTCGCGTCCGAGGGCAACGTGGCCGACTGGGATTCGACCAAGGCCGCCTTCGACAAGGTCAAGGCCGAGGTCGGCGAGGTCGACGTCCTCATCAACAACGCCGGCATCACGCGCGACGTGGTGTTCCGCAAGATGACGCGCGCCGACTGGGACGCCGTGATCGACACCAACCTGACGTCGCTGTTCAACGTGACCAAGCAGGTCATCGACGGCATGGCCGACCGCGGTTTCGGCCGCATCATCAACATCTCGTCGGTCAACGGCCAGAAAGGCCAGTTCGGCCAGACCAACTACTCGACCGCCAAGGCGGGCCTGCACGGCTTCACGATGGCGCTGGCGCAGGAAGTGGCGACCAAGGGCGTGACCGTCAACACCGTGTCGCCGGGCTACATCGCCACCGACATGGTCAAGTCGATCCGCCAGGACGTGCTCGACAAGATCGTCGGCACGATTCCGGTCAAGCGCCTCGGCGGCCCGGAAGAAATCGCGTCGATCTGCGCGTGGCTGGCCTCGGACGAGTCGGGCTTCGCCACCGGCGCGGACTTCTCGCTCAACGGCGGCCTGCACATGGGCTGAGCGCGGGACCGCCTCGCTGCCGGGGCGGCCTGCCAGTGCCAGGGCCCTCTGCGGAGGGCCTTTTCTTTTCCGGCGCCGATATTGCGTTGCATTGCCCGCACCGCGTCAATGCTGCGCCGGAAACCGCGGCCTTCCCCCGGGAATTCCCGCAATCCATTGCCCCGTGCGGGTTTTCCTTAAACGCGCCGGCTTTCAATAGTGCCTTGTTGGGCATAGAATCAGGGCAGCGGCATGCCCGCACCAAAATAGATCATGCGTTGCAGGTCAACACGTTGTATCCCCCGCTGGCGGTTCCCCCGATTGCGCACCGCACAGCATGCGGTGCAGCAGCATGCAACAGCGACGATAAAAGGATAGAGCACCGATGGCTACCACCAAGAAAGGCGCAGAGCGACTGATCAAGAAGTATCCAAATCGCCGGCTCTACGACACGCAGACCAGCACCTACATCACGCTGGCGGACGTCAAGCAGCTCGTGATGGACACCGAGGATTTCAAGGTGATCGACGCCAAGTCCGGTGACGAGCTCACGCGCAGCATCCTGCTGCAGATCATCCTGGAAGAAGAGACCGGCGGCGTGCCGATGTTCTCCAGCGCGATGCTCTCGCAGATCATCCGCTTCTACGGCCATGCGATGCAGGGCATGATGGGCACCTACCTGGAGAAGAACATCCAGGCCTTCATCGACATCCAGAGCAAGCTGGCCGAGAACTCCAAGGGCCTGTACTCGGGCGAGCCGTTCAGCCCCGACATGTGGTCCCAGTTCATGAACATGCAGGGCCCGATGATGCAGGGGATGATGAGCAACTACATCGAGCAGAGCAAGAACCTGTTCGTGCAGATGCAGGAACAGATGCAGAGCCAGGCCAAGAACATGTTCGGCACGTTCCCGTTCAATCAGCCGGAGAAGAAGTAGGGCGGGTGCCTGCCGGCTGGCCTGCCACCATCTCCGCCCCGGCCACGGGCGGCAGGTTTTCGCGCAAGGGCTGGCCGGACGATCGTCGAAATGGCTGGCCTCAGGCCGGGCCGGCGTGCAGACGGATTCCCAGTGCGCGCATCACCTTCCAGATGGTGCTGAATTCGGGGTTGCCTTCGCCTGACAGGGAACGATAGAGGTTCTCGCGCGACAGCCCCGTGTCGCGCGCCAGCTTCGACATGCCCCGCGCCTTGGCGATGACGCCCAGCGCATGCGCGATGAAACTGGGATCGTCGCCGGCTTCGGCCAGGCAGGCCTCGAAATAGGCGACCATATCCTCGTCCGTTTTCAGGTGTTCGGCGGAGTCCCAGGGGCGAGTGGATTCTTTCATGGCTTACTCCAGGTCGAGACGTGCGGCGATGGCATGGGCTTTGTCGATGTCGGCCTGCTGTGTCGCCTTGTCTCCGCCGCATAGCAGGATCACGAGCACCGCGCCGCGTTGCTGAAAATAGACTCTGTAACCGGGCCCGTGGTCGATGCGCATTTCGCTGATGCCGCCGCCGACAGGCTTGGCATCGCCGGGGTTTCCGTGCTCCAGGCGGTCGATGCGGACCTGTATGCGGATCCGGGCCTGCCGGTCGCGCAGCCCGGCGAACCAGGCGTCGAAGGTGGTCGTGGTCCGGATCTCGAACATGGCCAGACTGTAGCGTATGCGCTACGATCTCGCAACGGCTCCCCGCGGCCCGCGCCGAAGTCCGCCGCCGGGGGATCGGTTAGAATCACGCCGGTCCGGGCAGCGCCAGCAACGATCGCGGCGGCTGCCTCTCCCGAATGTGGCGATTCATCTGCGTGATCGTCCGCGCAGCGCCAATCCCGATGCCCTCCGAAATCCAAGCCATTCCCGCAGCACATGCCGCCCAGGCCGAGCCCGTCCAGGCGCCCGGTTTCGCGTTTTCCGCGGCGCCGGCGTATCGCCGGGGCAAGGGCAGCGGCTGCGCGCCCACTCCCGCATGAGCCGGCTCTTCCTCGCCCCGATGGAAGGGCTTGCCGACTACGTCCTGCGCGACGTGCTGACCGCCGCGGGCGGCTATGACGGGTGCGTCTCCGAGTTCGTCCGGGTGACGGGCTCGCTGCTGCCCGGGCGCGTCTACGAGCGGGACACGCCCGAGGTGTTGCACGGCGCCCGCACGCCCGGCGGCACGCCGATGGTGATCCAGTTGCTCGGCAGCGATCCCGAATGGCTGGCGCGGAATGCCGCCCAGGCCGCGGCGCTGTCGCCGCACGGCCTCGACCTCAACTTCGGCTGTCCCGCGAAGGTCGTCAACCGGCACGGCGGAGGGGCCATGCTGCTGGCGGACCCCGGCCTGCTCAACCGCATCGTGTCGTCGGTCCGCGCCGCGGTGCCCGCCGGCATCGCCGTGACCGCCAAGATGCGGCTGGGCGTGTCCGACACCTCGCTGGCCATCGACTGCGCCACCGCGCTGGCCGAAGGCGGCGCGGCCTCCATCGTCGTGCATGCCCGCACGCGCGACCACGGCTACCGGCCCCCGGCCCACTGGGAATGGATCGCTCGCATCGATGACGCGGTGGACGTGCCCGTCATCGCCAACGGCGACGTCTGGACCGTGGACGACTGGGAGCGATGCCGGGCCGTGAGCGGCTGCGCCGACGTGATGATCGGGCGCGGCGCCGTGTCCGATCCCTTCCTGGCCCTGCGCATACGCGGGCGCATGGAGCGCTCGCCCTGCGGCGAGGAATGGCCGCTGGTGCTCCGCCATATCGCCGACTACCTGAAGAAACTGCAGGACCGCATCGCCTCCTGCCATGAGCACGGCCGCGTCAAGCTGTGGCTCAGCTACCTGAAGCGGACCTGGCCGCAGGCCGCCGAACTGCATGACGCGATCCGGCGCATGCAGGATTCGAGGGAAATACGTGGGGTGATAGAAAATGCTGTGGCGCCCTTGCCAGCATCGTCATCGCTAAAGTGATGTTTGCTTAGTATTTCTCCCCATAGCATAGTCTCGCCGTCATTCCGATTCGAACCCCTGATATTGCGGAGCGAGTTCGCTTTCCATCAGCCGTTCGACACTGTCCGCAATGCTCTCACTCCCACAGCCTGCGTGTCAGCTCACTACTGTCACGGCGCCGTCCCGCCTCCAGCACGACGCTAGCTAACTACCTCCGGCGTCACATAGGCGGAGCGTTACTGCAGCACTCTGGATGTCAGCGTGTGCTCAGCAACCCAAAAGCGGCACCTAGTGAGTGCGGAAGAATCCATCGGGTGCCAAGACTGTTCTCTGTGATCTTATCGACTCAGGGCGCTGAGATTTTTGTGAACTTCGGAATATACCTAGGTTTTTTCCGAAATCAAATTGCCGTTGAATTGGTTCCATAAAAATAATTAATTCATATTTAATTCCGGTAACAAAAATAAGATGATCGGATTAGGAGTTGGCCGATTTTATCGCGATTGCA
This sequence comes from Cupriavidus sp. WS, assembly GCF_000395345.1. Taxonomy (NCBI): domain Bacteria; kingdom Pseudomonadati; phylum Pseudomonadota; class Betaproteobacteria; order Burkholderiales; family Burkholderiaceae; genus Cupriavidus; species Cupriavidus sp. WS. Next base: position 29,967 of record NZ_AQPL01000044.1, read on the forward strand.
GAATCGGTATGCTGCCCCATTGTGCCCGGCTGTCTCTTGTTAATCCATGACTGGAGATGCCATTGTTGACTCGATTGGGGATAAAGAGAGTCAAGAAAGTCAAGAGAGGCGCGTGGTTGGAGTGGAGAGGCCAGTCCGTCGCGTTGCGCGCGTCGGAGCGAAGAGATTTTTCCTAGCTCGGGTCGGGCGACGTGAACAGGCAGCCTCTGCTTGTTCAGTGGGTTCATGCCTGTCAAGGTGGATTTAGACGGATTTTTGTTTCTCTATACCGAATTCAATTATTGCTGAGAAATTTCATGTCAATTGATATTGGTACTCTCCCGACCGTCACGGTCTATGCAAATCCGCCACAAGGTGATCCATTTTGGGGTACTGGTAGCAGCGGTACCTCGCCCGTCATGCCACCCCCGGGTTCGCCTCCTACTAATCCGGCGCAGTTGGCCTACGGCTTAATGTACAACGGCGTGAAGGTTTTTGACCAGGCCCAATTGGGTAACCCTCAAGGCGTCCTTGAGGAATTCTGCAAGGGCTTGAGTGGCCGACCTGGTCCCTTTGCGTGGGGGCAGATTCGCTCGTGGGGCGAGTTTACTGATCACATGGCGGCTCACTCGCTGGATATCGTTGGTGGTTCGCAATATGGTCTGACATTGGAGCAGGCCATGCGCCCAAATTTCGTGGCCGAACTCGCGGGGTTGTATCAATGGCAGGCAAATGGCCGCTTGACCTCAGCGGATCCAGGGCGAAGCTGGTATGGTAATCCGCTGCTACCAATCAAGGCGTTGTGGCACTGGATTGACGGTGGTGGCCAGAGCGTGCGCGTCCCGGTCGAAGGTCTGCAGCTTTCTCTCGCACTCGATAGAATTCATGGTGATTTCAAAGCCCTTGTGCAATTGAACCGCACACCCGGTCAATATGCCATCAACGTGCCCTTTTCATACAATACCTTCGAGCCAATGCTGCAGAATGGTTGGGTCGGCGGTACGCTTGGTCGGGTTTCCGGTCGAATCGACGGCATCGTAACCGTTACGGAAAACGGTCACTATTCGTTCAGGGGGCACTACACCCTGAATCCGGATCGCTACGATGCGGACCCGAATGTGCGCAAATTTTATCAGGAGGCTCTGACTACCTTCCTTCGCTGGATTGGCGATACCTTTGGCCATACTGACTACACCATCGAATTCACTGGAGCCGCTCCGCTCGAATTCGATGGTCCTTTGAGTAACCAATCGATGCCGCTGATCAAGTATCCCACACCGAAGGATCCCCCGCTCGGTCCTGGTAAGAAATAGAGAAGCAAAAGTTCTTCTTCGGGGGGGGTATTATTTTATTTGTTTATTTTATACTTATGTGGATAATTTATTTATAGTAAATGAAAATAATATTGAAAATATTAAATCGGATGGGGGTTGCTCTTGTCGGTGTCCTGGTTGCTGCTGTGTTGGCGATCTTCTTGGTCCCATTTGTAATAGGGTTGCGCCACTATGATGGTAATACGGGGACTTGCCCAGATGCGACTCCGCAGTTTTATGAATCAGCCGTACGCGATTATTTTATCCGCAACGGAAAAGGAGCTGACGATATCGAATTTGTCCCCGGCTCGGTGTATGACTCCACGCTGTCGAGCATTGCATTCCGCAAAGGCGGGCAGAAATACTTGGCATTGGTGGACTGCAAGGGAGGGCTGGAACTGAGCCTGCAATAGAGGGTATCGGTGAGGAGGCGCATAAGGGGCTGCATATCCGCCGACGGCTGACGTCGGCATGAGTGAACTGAGATAGTGGACCAGTGGACCCTGTCCCGATTACGGGCTCCCTGACGAGCGTGAGGCAGAAAAGCAATGTGCATATGGCATTGGAGCCGGGCAACCGCCCCTCGGCAAACATGCTGCTTGTGGCTGCCCGATCTGGCCATAGTTCGGTACGGCAAGAACAAAAAAGGAACCGGCGCTCGCTGATATGGCATTGGCATAATGTTAATTAAGAGTAGCTTTTCGTAGGGACTGGCAAGCGATCTGTCGCAGGTGCAAGAGCAGTCACCAGCTTGGTGGCTGCCGTCGAAGTGGAGTCTCGAACGATTTCAGCTGTTCGCAAGTGGGAGGGTGGGTGCACGGCCTCACGGCCGTGAGGCTCTAGAAGCCGTTTCAAGAAGATCCTGGCATCGTTGCGCGGCACGGCAAGTACCACTTGTACTGTCTGCGGCCGCACCCTTGCAGGGCGCGTCGCTGCGCAGGCGGATCACCGAATTCCCTGCTCGGCCTTAGCCAGGACCGCTTCGCTCCATTTTGAAACGACTTCTTAGGCGTCAAATGGGGAGAGACTTCGGGTGAATGGAGATGTGTGGCCTTAGCCGCCGGCAAACGCCGGCGAACGGTTAAAATGCGCGATTGGCTTCGTACGGCCCGGCGGCCATGTCCCGCCCGGCCCGCCCCACATCTGGAAGTAACCGTGAAAAACCCTGCAGAATCAACGACCAACAAAGACCGTATTCCGAATGTGGGGTTCGTCAGCCTGGGCTGCCCGAAAGCCCTGGTCGACTCCGAGCAGATCATCACCCAGCTGCGCGCCGAGGGCTACGCCATCAGCGGCACCTACGACGGCGCGGACCTGGTGGTGGTCAATACCTGCGGCTTCATCGACGAGGCGGTGCAGGAGAGCCTGGACGCCATCGGCGAGGCGCTGACCGAGAACGGCAAGGTCATCGTGACCGGCTGCCTGGGCGCGAAGAAGAACGCCAATGGCGAGGACATGATTACCTCGGTGCATCCCAAGGTGCTGGCCGTGACCGGCCCGCACGCGCTGGGCGAGGTGATGCAGGCGGTGCACGCGCACCTGCCCAAGCCGCACGATCCGTTTACCGACCTGGTGCCGCCGGCCGGCATCAAGCTCACGCCCAAGCATTACGCCTACCTGAAGATCTCCGAGGGCTGCAATCATCGCTGCTCGTTCTGCATCATCCCGTCGATGCGCGGCGACCTAGTGTCGCGCCCGGTGGCGGAGGTCATGCTGGAGGCGGAGAACCTGTTCAAGTCGGGCGTCAAGGAGCTGCTGGTGATCTCGCAGGACACCAGCGCCTACGGTGTGGACGTGAAGTACCGCACCGGCTTCTGGGACGGCCGCCCGCTCAAGACGCGCATGACCGAGCTGGTGGCGGCGCTGGGCGAACTGGCGAGCCGCTACGGCGCCTGGGTGCGCCTGCACTATGTGTACCCGTACCCGCACGTGGACGAGATCATTCCGCTGATGTCGCAGGGCCACGTGCTGCCTTACCTGGACGTGCCGCTGCAGCACGCGCACCCGGACGTGCTCAAGCGCATGAAGCGCCCGGCCAATGCCGAGAAAACGATGGACCGCATCCGCGCGTGGCGCGAGATCTGCCCGGAGCTGACCATCCGCAGCACCTTCATCGCCGGCTTCCCCGGCGAGACCGAGGCGGAGTTCCAGACGCTGCTGGACTTCATCGCCGAGGCTGAACTGGACCGCGTGGGCTGCTTCGCCTATTCGCCGGTGGACGGCGCCACCGCCAACGACCTGCCGGGCGCCTTGCCGGACGAGGTGCGCGAGGAGCGCCGCGCGCGCTTCATGGAGGTGGCGGAGGCAGTCTCGGCGCGCCGCCTGCAGCGCAAGGTGGGGCAGACGCTGCGCGTGCTGGTGGACGAGGTCAACCAGGACGGCGGCATCGGCCGCTCGGCCGCGGATGCGCCGGAGATCGACGGGCTGGTCTATATCGATCCGCCGGCGGGCGCGGGGCAGCGCTACAAGGTCGGCGAGTTCGTCGAGGTCAAGATCACCGGCGCCGACGGCCACGACCTGTGGGGCGAGGTCTGACCCGCCCGGCGAGGCTTAGGTAAAAGTACGGTCGTTCGTTTTGCCCGGCGCGCCGCTATACTGTGCGCTGCAACATCAGCCCAGGAGACACAAGATGACACGTGAAGTGGTGGTGGTGAGCGGCGTCCGGACCGCGATCGGTACCTTCGGCGGCAGCCTGAAGGATTTTTCCCCGACCCAGATGGGCGCCCTGGTCGTGCGCGAGGCCTTGTCCCGCGCGCAGGTCGGCGGCGACGAGGTCGGCCACGTGGTGTTCGGCAACGTCATCCAGACCGAGCCGCGCGACATGTACCTGTCGCGCGTGGCGGCGGTGGAGGGCGGCGTGAGCATCGACGCGCCCGCGCTGACGGTCAACCGCCTGTGCGGCTCGGGCCTGCAGGCCATCGTGAGCGCCGCGCAGACCATCCTGCTGGGCGACACCGACGTGGCCATCGGCGGCGGCGCCGAGAGCATGAGCCGCGCGCCGTACCTGGCGCAGTCGGCCCGCTGGGGCGCGCGCATGGGCGACGCCAAGCTGCTCGACATGATGCTCGGCGCGCTGCACGACCCGTTCCACAGCATCCACATGGGCGTGACGGCGGAGAACGTGGCCAAGGAATACGACATCAGCCGCGGCCAGCAGGACGAGACCGCGCTGGAGTCGCACCGCCGCGCCTCGGCGGCCATCCGCGCCGGCCACTTCAAGGACCAGATCCTGCCGGTCACGCTCAAGTCCCGCAAGGGCGACGTGACCTTCGACACCGACGAGCACGTGCGCCACGACGTCACCATCGACGACATGGCCAAGCTCAAGCCGGTCTTCGTCAAGGAAAACGGCACCGTCACCGCGGGCAATGCCTCGGGCCTGAACGACGCCGCCGCGGCCGTGGTGCTGATGGAGCGCGGCGTGGCCGAGAAGCGCGGCCTCAAGCCGCTGGCGCGCCTGGTGTCCTACGCGCACGCCGGCGTGGACCCGAAGACGATGGGCATCGGCCCGGTGCCGGCCACGAAGAAGGCGCTGGCGCGCGCCGGCCTGAGCGTGGCGGACCTCGACGTGATCGAAGCCAACGAGGCGTTCGCCGCGCAGGCCTGCGCCGTGACCAAGGCGCTCGGCCTCGATCCGGCCAAGGTCAACCCGAACGGCTCCGGCATCTCGCTCGGCCACCCGATCGGCGCCACCGGCGCGCTGATCACGGTCAAGGCGCTGTACGAGCTGCAGCGCGTGCAGGGCCGCTATGCGCTGGTGACGATGTGCATCGGCGGCGGCCAGGGCATCGCGGCCATCTTCGAGCGCATCTGAGGCAGCGGCAGTGCGTCGTCCCGCGAACCGATCGTTCCGCGCCCGGCTGCCGCTGGCGGCCGGCGTGGCCGCGGCCATGCTGGCCGGCGCCGCGCTGGCCGCCGGCGGCACCGAGCTGTCCACGGCGCCGCCGGCTGGCGACGGCAAGGGCTTCGGCATCAACCAGGCGATCCGCGACGGCGAGGCGAAGCGCGGCGCGCAGCTTTCCACGGGCGCGCCCCGGCCACTCGCGCCGCGCCCCGAATACGCGTCGCTGCCGGTCTATGTGGGCACGCTGGGCGACCAGCCGGTGCGCCTGCGCATCGGCCCCAAGCCGGACGAGCGCGACAGCGTGCACGGCGAATACAGCGCGGGCGGCGGCGGCGTGCGCCTGCTGGCCGGCGAATACGAGAACGGCGGCTTCCTGATGGAAGAATCCAGCGACGGCACCCACGTGACCGGCAACTGGGAGGGCGCCATCGACGCCACCGGCGCGGTGCGCGGCAACTGGACCGACCCGGCCAACCCGGCCATCGTGCTGCCTTTCATGATCCGGCCGCTCGGCGTGCTGGTGATCCCGCCGTTCGACATGAGGCCCGGCAGCGGCATCACCTACGCGCCGCCGCCGCCGAAGTCGTCGATCTCCGACCACTAGCCAGCCGGGCGCGGGCGGAGGCGAAGAAGGCACCCCGGGCCAACGCGCGCCGGAATGCTGGTAAGCTCGAATGCTTATCGAGTCATCGCCAGACAAGGAACCATCGTGTCCGACCGCCAGCCGCCGGAGCCCTCCGCTTCTCAGCCCGCTCCCCAACCCGCCTTCCTGCAAACCGTGGCCGTCCAGCCGGAGCTGGACCTCGCGCCCGGCTTCGCCTCGTTCTCGCCGCCCACGCACCGGGGCTCCACCGTGGTCTTCCGCAACCTCGCGGAGCTGCGCGCGCACGGCGACGGCGCCACCACCTACTGGCGCTACGGCCTGCACGCCACGCCCACCAGCGAGGCGCTGTGCCAGCATCTGGCGCTGATCGAGGGCGCGCGCCACACGCTGCTGCTGCCGTCCGGCCTGGCGGCGATCTCGCAGGTGTATTTCGCGCTGGTCAAGTCGGGCGACGACGTGCTGGTGCCCGACAACGTCTACGGCCCCAACCGCGAGCACGGCGAATGGCTGGCGCGCGATTTCGGCGTGTCGGTGCGCTACTACGACCCGATGATCGGCGCCGGCATCGCGGGCCTGATCCGCCAGAACACGAAGCTGATCTGGATGGAGTCGCCCGGCTCGGTGACGATGGAAATCCCCGACACCGAAGCCATCGTGGCCGCGGCGCGCGCGCGCGGCGTGCTCACCGCCATCGACAATACCTGGTCGGCCGGCGTGTATTTCCGGCCGTTCGACAAGGGCATCGACATCTCGGTGCAGGCGCTGACCAAGTACCAGTCGGGCGGCAGCGACGTGCTGATGGGTGCGGTGCTGACCCGCGACGACAAGCTCCACGACCGCATCAGGCGCTCCCGCATGCTGATGGGCTGGGGCGTGTCCGCCGACGATTGCTACCTGGTGCTGCGCTCGCTGCCGAGCATGCCGGTGCGGCTGGCCGCGCACGACCGCGCCGCGCGCGAGGTGGCCGAATGGCTGTGCCGGCGCCCGGAAGTGGCCAAGGTTCTGCACCCGGCGCTGCCCGACTGCCCGGGGCACGAGTTCTGGCGGCGCGACTTCACCGGCGCCAGCGGCCTGTTCTCGATCGTGCTGCGCGAGCGCTACACGCGCGCGCAGGTCGACGCCTTCGTCGAGGCGCTGCGCCTGTTCGCCATCGGCTGGTCCTGGGGTGGCGCGCACAGCCTGGCGGTGCCGTACCACGTGCAGACCATGCGGCCGGCGGGCAGCTGGCCGCCGGCCGGCTGGGAAGGCACGGGCGAGCTGGTACGCCTGTACATCGGCCTGGAGGACACGCGCGACCTGATCGCCGACCTGCGCGCGGGGATGGAAGCGACGCTGCGCGCCTGAGTCCGGCGCGCATGCGAAAACGGCCCC
>NZ_AQPL01000045.1:0-4321 GCF_000395345.1 Cupriavidus sp. WS
GGCGCGCATGCGAAAACGGCCCCGCCGAAGCCTCGGCGGGGCCGTTTTTCATGGCGCGCGCGGAAGGCGCCGGCAGCGCGGTCAGAACTGCACGCTGGCGTTGGCCAGGAAGGTGCGCGAGGCGCCCGGCAGCACGAAGCCGTCGTAGGTGGTGGTCCAGAAGCGCTTGTCGGCCACGTTGTTGACGCCGGCGCGCAGCGTCACCGCCTTGCCGGCGACCTTGGTCAGGTAGCGCGCGCCCAGGTCCACGGTGGTGTAGGACGGCACCTTCTGCGTGTTGGCCGAGTTCACGTACATGTCGCCGGTGATCTTGGCACCGGCCGACAGCGTCAGGCCGCGCAGGAACGGCGTGTCGTACTCGACGCGGGCGGTGGCGATGTAGCGCGGCGTGGCGTACACGCGGTTGCCATCGATGGCGGGATCGTCCACGCCGTGCGCCTTGGCGTTGAGCCACATCACGCCGCCCAGCAGCCGCACGTCGCGCGCGATGCGCAGCCAGCCGCTGGTGTCCAGGCCGGTGAAGCGCTGCGTGCCGTCCTGCACGAACACGTTCGCGGTGTTGGTGTACTCGTAGCCGCGGTCCACGCGGAACAGCGCCACGTTGGCGCCCCAGTCGCGGCGCTCGGTCTTGAAGCCGATCTCGTACTGCTTGCTCTTGAGCGGGCCGTAGACGGCCGGGTAGTTGGCGTTGGTGATGCCGGCCGAGCCGCCTTGCTCCAGCGCCTGCACGTAGCTGAAGTAGGCGGTGGAGAAGTCGTCGGTCTTGTACATCAGCGCCACCGTCGGCGAGACCGGGCTGGCCTTGTAGCGCGAGGTGGTCTGGGCCGAGGTGTCGTAGCTGCTCTGGGCGAAGTCCGTGTAGCGCAGGCCGGCCAGCACCGAGAAACGCTGCGTGAACTGGATGGTGTCGCTCAGGTAGAGCGACTTCTGCGTGATCTTGTAGTCGCGGTAGGGCACGTAGTCCTTGCCCACGCCGGCCTGCTCGGGCAGCGGCACCGGGTTGTACAGGTTGCTCTCTCCGAGGTAGATGCCGTTGCCGCCGAGGCCGGAATCCAGCTCGCGCACCTGGGTCTGGTAGCCGACGCCGGCCACCACCTCGTGCTTGATGCCGCCGGTGTCGAACTTGCCCTGCACCATCGCGTCGTAGGCCTGGTAGTAGTAGGCCGTCTTCCAGCGGTACTGCGTGTCGGCGAAATTACCGGCGGCGTCCTCGACGAACAGGAAGCTGTCCGCGTTCAGGCGGTTCTCGCGCGCGAAACGGTACTTGAAGCTGGCCTTCCAGGCGTCGTTGATGCGGTAGTCCAGGCCGGTGCCCACGGTGGTGGTGTCGGTCTCGTGCGAGGAGTAGGGCTGCACGATGTCGCGCGCGACCTTGCTGGCGCTGGGCACGTCCACGCCGGGCGCGAAGGACATGCCGAAGAGCGTGCCGCTGGTCTTGCGCTTCCAGTACATGACGTCGGCCGACCAGGTCAGGTCCGGCGTGATGCGGAAGTCGGTGGCCAGCGAGAAGACCTGGCGGCGCACGCGCACGTTCGGGTCCACCGAGTTGCCTTCCTCGTTGACGGCATTGATGCGGTAGCCGAAGCGGTCGTCGACGCCGAAGCGGCCGCCGAGGTCGAGCTTCTCGCTCCAGATGTTGTTGGCCTGGTAGCCGAAGGTGAACTGGCGATAGGGCGTGTCGGTGGGGCGCTTGACCACGTAGTTGACGATGCCGCCGGGCGTGCCGAAGCCGTACATGAAGCCGGACAGGCCCTTGAGCAGTTCCACCTGCTCGAACGGCTCCAGCGGCAGCTCGGTATCCCAGGCCACGAAATTCTGGCCGTCCACCTTGGTGCCGTTGAGCGGGTCCACGCGCATGCCGCGCACGGCGAAATACGAATTCTCGGTGCGCGTGTTGTCGCCCAGGATGGATACCGACGGGTCGTACTTGAAGACGTCGTTGGCGGTCTGCGCCATGCGCTCCTGGATCTCCTCGCTGGTAACGCCGACCACGGAGAACGGCGTGTCCACCGGCTTGCGGTCGCCCAGCGCGCCGCCGCTCACGCGCTCGACCTTGGCCGGCTCCGCGTCGCGCGAGGCGGACACGGTGGCGGTCGGCAAGGTGGCTTCGGCCTGGGCCTGGGCCAGCGCCGGCAGCGCGGCGAAGGCGACGGTCAGGCCCAGCACCGCGCTGGCGACAGGCGAGAGCCGGAGAGCGGGCGCGCATGCGGCGGCGCACCCTTGCGATGGGCGAAGAGAAGGCATAAGGACGGTTCTTTAGGAAAAGTGAGGCCAGGCCAGCCCGCTGGCGGGCCCGGACGGGTACGACGAAAGCGGATGAAAGGCGGGCGCCGCGGCGCTCAGGACGGCTCGGCCAGCGACGCCGGCACCTTGGCCGCCTTGGCCGCGGTGGCGGGGTCGCCGCGCGCCGGCAGGGCCCACACCGAATGCGGCGGCCCGTTGCGCGCGCGCCGGCGCGTGGCCAGGGCCAGCACGGCAAAGCCGCAGGCCAGCGCCAGCGCGCCGAAGTCGAAACCGGCCACGGCCCAGTGGCCGGCCAGCGCCGCCTGCCACAGGTAGTCGCCGGTCATCGCCGCGTTGACCGCCGGCACCAGCGCGGCGCCGGCCGCGGCGGCCCACAGCAGTTCGATGGCCGCGCGCGCCGGCGCGCGCAGCAGCGCCCAGGCCAGCGCGGCGAAGAATACCGGGAAGTAGTGCCAGCCGGCCGCGCGCCCGGGCCAGACCAGCGCGCCGCAGAAGGCCGCGGCCACGCCGATGCAGCAGCCGATGCACACGCCCACGGTGGCCTGCGCCAGCAGGCGGTGCACGCGCGGCTGATTCACCTGGCGGGTCTTGCGGCGCGACTCGATCCACAGCAGGTTGCCGGAGTAGAACAGGAAGGCGCCGGCCAGCCCGCCAATCAGGTAGACCAGGCGCAGCGCGAGGTCGCCGTAGGTGCCGAAGTGCAGGGCGTAGATGGCGCTGTAGATGGCGTGGTTGGCGTCGCGCCGCCCGGCGGTCTGGTCCGCGAGCACGCGGCCGCTGTCGGGCTGGCCGGCGGCGGCGTGCACGGAGACCGAGCCATAGTTGCCGAGCGCGCGCGCGCTGTTGCCGCGGATCTCGATCAGCGCGCGGGCGTCGCCATAGTGCTGGTAGCGCACCGACAGCGGCGTGAAGCGCGCGCCGGCGCTCGCGCGCGCGGCCTCCATCAGCGTGGCCGCCGGCAGCATCGGCGCCGGCCGGCCCGCCGCCTTCAGTTCGGGCGAGGCGGTGGTCAGGCGCGGCAACGCCTCGAACAGCTTGCCGTCGAAGGCCAGCACGTTGAACGTCGTGATCAGCACCATCGCCAGGCACAGCACGGCGCCGGTGATGGCGAACACGAGATGGAAGGGCAGGCTGAACAAGCCGATCACGTTGTGCGCGTCCATCCAGAAGCGCTTGAGGTTGCGCCCGGGCCGGACCGCGAACAGGTCCGCCTTCAGGCGCGGCAGGTGCAGCAGCACGCCGGACACCAGCGCCAGGCCGTACAGCACCGAGACCGCGCCCATGAAATAGTTGCCCGCCACCGGCACGCCCAGCGTGTAGTGCAGGCTGTCGATGAACGCCGCCAGCTCGCCGTGCGCGGCATCGAGCGAGGTGTCCCCGGGCGTGTTCCGGCCGGCTTCGAGCTTGCCGGAGCTGCTGGTCTGCCAGTTGCCGTCCTGGTCCAGCCAGTAGGCGGTGAACTCGGGCTCGTGCACGGTCGGCAGCGTGACGTAGGCGCTTTCCGCGCTCCTGGGATGCGCCGCCACCAGCGCGCGCATGAAATGGTCCAGCGCGGCGGGATCGGCGCCCTGCGTCGCCGGACGGTCGGCGAGCGCGCGTCCCGGCGACTGCCACGTGTGCAGTTCCTCGTGGAAGACCGTGATGGCCCCGGCGAAGAAGGCGATGAACAGGGCCCAGCCGGCCATCAGGCCGACCCAGGTATGCAGGGTCTGGTAAAGGCGCAGCGTGGCGGCTTTCATGTGTCGCTCCTGTTGCGCGGGGTCATGCCGCGCCGCCCGCCAGCAGGCGCCAGGCCCACAGCGCGCCGAACGCGGCCGCGTTGCCGGCCGCCAGCCACGACCACGCGGCCAGGCTGCTGCGGAACAGCACCGAGGCGCTGATGATGGCCACCCACAGCGGCAGGCACGCCAGCATGGCGCCGACGGCACCGCTCTGCCAGCCGCCCGGCAGCCACATCACGGACAGCGCGCACAGCGCCACGGACAGCGGCAGGCCCAGCAGCGTGCCGGCCAGCCACCTGGTGCCCATGCCGGGGCGGGGCTTGCGCGCGCCGCGCAGGCTCGCCGCCGTCATCGGG
>NZ_AQPL01000046.1:0-36919 GCF_000395345.1 Cupriavidus sp. WS
CAGGCTCGCCGCCGTCATCGGGCGGCTCCCGCCGGTTGCCGCTCCTGGCGCCGGCGCCGCGCATCGAGGCAGGCGCCCGCGAACGGCCACAGCGACAGGCCGGTGCCGACCGTGGCCAGCGTCGCGGCAATGGCGCAGGGCCAGCCCTGCGCCGTGCTCCATGCCCAGGCCGACACGGCGACGGCTACTGCCGCTAGCCGGCACAGCCAGGCGGTGGCGGCGGATGGCAGGGGAGAAAGAAGGCGCTGGTTGGGCGATGCAAGATAAAAACCACAGGCGCCGCCCAACCCAAGCAGCACGGCGAGCACTTGCATGGCGGGTCGGGATTATTCTGGGAAAGACAAATGATAATGATTACGATTTGTACTTGCAAGCCTGGAGAGGGAAATTTGCCCCGCAACGGTGCGTGACAAGGCGCCCTGCGCGGGCGGGCAGGGACGATCAGGCGGCGGGACGGAGGGGAAACCCCGGCGGGCGCCGGGGCAGGGCAGGCTGCGCGCGCCCCGGGGCGGGGCGGATCAACGCGCGGAAATCAGTGCGGGAACAGTTGCAGCAGGCCGTCGAGCCCGACGTGGTTGAACGCCACGCTGGCCTGCGCGCGCACCACCGGCTTGGCGCGGAACGCCACCGAGAGGCCGGCCACGGCCATCATCTTGAGGTCGTTGGAGCCGTCGCCCATGACGATGGCCTGGGCCGGATCGGCGCCGATCTGCGCGCACACCTCGCGCACCGTGCGGGCCTTCACGTCGGCGTTGACGATCTCGCCGAGCACCTGGCCGGTGAGCTTGCCGCCGACGATCTCCAGCGTGTTGGCGCGCGTGAAGTCGAGCCCCAGCCGCGGCTTGAGCTTGTCGGTGAAATGCACGAAGCCGCCCGACACCAGCAGCGTGCGCAGGCCCAGCGCCTGCACGGCCCGCAGCATGTTCTCGGCGCCCGGCGACAGGCGCAGGCGCTCTTCGTAGACGCGCTCCAGCACGCTGGCGTCGAGGCCCTTGAGCAGCGCCACGCGGCGGCGCAGGCTCTCGTTGAAATCGGTGATCTCGCCGCGCATGGCGGCCTCGGTGATGGCCGAGACCTCGGCCTTGAGGCCGCAGAAATCGGCGATCTCGTCGATGCACTCGATGGTGATGAGCGTGGAGTCCATGTCCATCGCCACCAGCCTGAAGTCCGACAGCCTGCGCCCGGCCGGCACGATGGCCCAGTCGATGGCGCGCGGGCCGCAGAAGGCGTCGAGCGCTTCGCGCAGCGCGGGCGTGAGCGGCGCGCAGTCGTCGGCGGTGGCGACCTGGCCGGTGCGCGCGGCCAGTTGCGGCGCCTGGGCCAGGGAACGCAGCGCGTCGAGGTCGGCGGCGCCGATCGGCGCGAGGCTTTGGAGAATCAGGGGCATGGCGTGGATGCGGGCGCGCGCGGCGCGCCGGGTAGCGTTGGATGCGGAATGGCAGGCCGCCGTGGCGGCAAGGACCCGTATTGTAAACGTCCGCGCGCCCGCCGGCCCCACAACCCCGCGGAGCCGATTTCGCTCAGCTCGCGCGCAGGCTGTCGATCACCTTGTGCAGGAACGATTCGCACGCGGTGAGCTGCGCCAGCTCGACGTACTCGTCCGGCTTGTGGGCCTGCTGGATATCGCCGGGGCCGCACACCACGGCCGGGATGCCGGCGCGCTGGAACAGGCCGGCCTCGGTGCCGTAGGCCACCTTGTTGACGTCGCGGTCGGCGGTCAGCGCGCGCACCAGTTGCGTGATGGCTTCCTGCTCGGCCACGTCGAGCGAGGGCGCGGCGGCGATCTTGCTGATGGCCAGGCCCGCGTCGGCATGCTCGGCGCGCATCTTCGGCAGCAGCACGTCGTTGGCGTAGGCCTGGATGCGCGCGAAGATCGCTTCCGGGTCGACCCCGGGCAGGTTGCGGAACTCGAACACGAACTCGCACAGCGCCGGGATGGTGTTGAGCGCGATGCCGCCCTGGATGGTGCCGGTCTGCGCGGTGGTGAACGGCACGTCGAAGGCCTGGTCGTAGGGGCCGTTGGCCTTGAACTCGTCGGCGATGTCGCGGATGAAGCAGATCAGGCGCGCGGCGTATTCGATGGCGTTGACGCCCCTGGGCGTGAGCGACGAATGCGCGGCCTGGCCCTTGACGCAGCAGCGGTAGGCGTTGATGCCCTTGTGCGCGACGATCACGCGCATGCTGGTGGGCTCGCCCACGATGCAGCCGGCCGGGCGCACGCCGCGCTCGCGCAGCTCGGCCAGCAGGTAGGGCGCGCCCATGCAGCCGATTTCCTCGTCGAACGACAGCGCGTAGTGCACCGGCTCGCGCAGCTTGGCCTGCAGGATGGCGGGCAGCAGCGCCAGGCTGGTGCCGATGAAGCCCTTCATGTCGCAGGTGCCGCGGCCGTACAGGCGGCCGTCGCGCATCACCGGCTTGAACGGGTCGGTGGTCCAGTTCTGGCCGTCCACCGGCACCACGTCGGTGTGGCCGGACAGCACGATGCCGCCGTCGGTGGCGCCGTTGGCGGCGGGCACGGTGACGAACAGGTTGGCCTTGTCGTTCTGCGGGTTGTAGCTCAGGTGCGGACGCAGGCCCTTGGCGAGGAAATGGTCGCGTACCGTCTCGATCAGGCCGAGGTTGGAATGGCGGCTGGTGGTGTCGTAGCTGACCAGGCGCTGGATCCAGTCGAGGGCGCTGCCGCGGGGGGCGGCGTCGGCAGGCTTGCTGAGGGTGTCGGCTTGCATGGCGGGGTGCCTTTGGTATGGCTTTGGATAAGGTGTCAAGCGGGTGATGCTACACCGCGCGCGGACCGGGGTCCATGCGTGGCGCACCATCCCGGGGCCGCCGCGTGGCGGACCCGGGAAGCGAGCAATGATCAGGCCAGTTGCCGCAGGGTGTGCTTGATGGTCTGCGCGCGCACGGCCACGTCGGCCATCTTGCCCTCGATGCGCAGCTTGTCCTGGCCGGCCAGCTTGATGTGGCGGTTCTTCTGCACCAGCTCGATGATCCTGAGCGCGTCGATGGGCGGGTTGGGCAGGAACTGCATGCTGATGGCGGTCTCGTTCGCGTCGATCTTGCGCACGCCCAGCGGCACCGCGGCGATGCGCAGGCGGTGCGTCTCGATCAGCGCCTGGGCCTGGTCCGGCAGGCGGCCGAAGCGGTCGATCAGCTCTTCCTGGATGTCGTCCACGCGCTCGGCCGTCTCGCAGTTGGCCAGCCGCTTGTACAGCGACAGGCGCTCGTGCACGTCGGTGCAGTAGTCGCTGGGCAGCAGCGCCGGCGTGCCGAGGTTGATCTCGGTGGTGGCCGCCAGCGGCGCCATCAGGTCCGGCTCCTTGCCGCCCTTGAGCGCCTTCACGGCGGCGTTGAGCATGTCGGTGTAGAGCTGGAAGCCGATCTCGTGGATCTCGCCCGACTGCTTGTCGCCGAGCACTTCGCCGGCGCCGCGGATCTCCAGGTCGTGCATGGCGAGGTAGAAGCCCGAGCCCAGTTCCTCCATCTGCTGGATCGCCTCGAGCCGGCGCTGCGCCAGCTTGCTCAGGCCGTCCACGTCGTGCACCAGCATGTAGGCGTAGGCCTGGTGGTGCGAGCGCCCGACCCGCCCGCGCAGCTGGTGCAGCTGCGCCAGGCCGAACTTGTCGGCGCGGTGGATCAGGATGGTGTTGGCGGTCGGCACGTCGATGCCGGTCTCGATGATGGTGGTGCACAGCAGGATGTTGTCGCGCCGCGCGACGAAATCGCGCATCACGCGCTCCAGTTCGCGCTCGTGCATCTGCCCGTGCGCCACCGCGATGCGCGCCTCCGGCACCAGCTCGGCGAGCTTGGCGCGCTTGTTCTCGATGGTCTCGACCTCGTTGTGCAGGAAGTAGACCTGGCCGCCGCGCTTGAGCTCGCGCAGGATGGCCTCGCGCAGCACGCCGTCTTCCTCGCGCCGCACGAAGGTCTTGATGGCCAGGCGCTTCTGCGGCGCGGTGGCGATCACGGAGAAGTCGCGCAGCCCCTCGAGCGCCATGCCCAGCGTGCGCGGGATCGGCGTGGCGGTCAGCGTCAGCACGTCGACCTCGGCGCGCAGCGTCTTGAGCGCCTCCTTCTGGCGCACGCCGAAGCGGTGTTCCTCGTCGATGATGACCAGGCCCAGGCGCTGGAAGCGCACGTCGTCGGACAGCATCTTGTGGGTGCCGATGACGATGTCGGCGGTGCCGTCGTTGATCATCTTGATGGCGCCGTCGATCTCCTTCCTGGTCTTGAAGCGCGACAGCTCGACGATGCGCACCGGCCATTCGGCGAAGCGGTCGGAGAGGTTCTGGAAATGCTGCTCGGCCAGCAGCGTGGTGGGCGCCAGCATGGCCACCTGCTTGCCGCCCATCACCGCGACGAAGGCCGCGCGCAAGGCCACCTCGGTCTTGCCGAAGCCCACGTCGCCGCACACCAGGCGGTCCATCGGCTTGCCCGAGGTCATGTCGGCGATCACCGCGGAGATGGCGGCGGCCTGGTCCGGCGTTTCCTCGAAGCCGAAGCTCTCGGCGAACTTCTCGTAGTCCCTGGGAGAGAGCGGGAACGCATGGCCCTCGCGCGCGGCGCGCCGCGCGTACAGGTTGAGCAGCTCGGCGGCGGTGTCGCGGATCTGCTGCGCGGCGCGGCGCTTGGCGCGCTCCCACTGGCCGGAGCCGAGCGAGTGCAGCGGCGCGGTGTCGGGGTCGGCGCCGGAGTAGCGCGAGATCACGTGCAGCTGGTGCACCGGCACGTAGAGCTTGCTGCCTTTCTCGTAGTCCAGGTGCAGGAATTCCTCGTTGCCCTGGCCCAGGTCCAGCGTCACCAGCCCCTGGTAGCGGCCGATGCCGTGCTCGCTGTGCACCACCGGGTCGCCGATCTTGAGCTCGGCCAGGTCGCGCACCATCGAATCGACCGCGCTGGCCTGTTCCTGCTTGCGCCGTCCGGTGCGGCGCGCCACGCCGGCGTAGAGCTCGGCCTCGGTGACGAAGGCCAGCGGCGCGCCGCCGTCGGCGGCCGGCAGCGCGAAGCCGCTCTGCAGCGGCGCCACCGCGATGGAGAAATGCGAGTCGCCGGCCAGGAACGCGGCGAAGTCGTCCACCGGCAGCGGGCGCAGGCCGCTCTCGCCGAACAGCTGCATCAGCGTCTCGCGCCGGCCGGCGGAGTCGGCGCACATCAGCACGCGCCGGTCCTTCCTGAGCAGCAGCGCCTCGAGGTTGACCAGCGGGTCTTCGGCGCGGCGGTTGACCGAGACGTCGGGCAGGGCCTCGGCCAGCGGCGCGGCGGCGGTGTTGTCGTTGGTCGCCTGCAGCACCAGGCGCGCGAGCGGCTTGGCGGCGGTGAAGAACTGCTCGTCGGAGAGGAACAGCGTGGCCGGCGTGAGCAGCGGGCGCTCGCGGTCGTGCCGCATGAAGTTGTAGCGCTGCGTGGTGTCGGCCCAGAAGCGGCGGATGGCGTCGGGCACGTCGCCCACGAAGGCAAGCTGGCTGCCCGCCGGCAGGTAGTCGAAGGCGGTCGCGGTCTGCTCGAAGAACAGCGGCAGGTAGTACTCGATGCCGGCCGACGGCACGCCGTTGCCGATGTCCTTGTAGATCGGCGACTTGGTCGGGTCGCCCTCGAACAGCTCGCGCCAGCGGCCGCGGAAGGCGGTGCGCGCGGCTTCGTCGAGCGGGAATTCGCGGCCCGGCAGCAGGCGCACTTCCTTGACCGGGTAGAGGCTGCGCTGCGTGTCGGGGTCGAACGCGCGGATGGTCTCGATCTCGTCGCCGAACAGGTCGATGCGGTAAGGCAGCGCGGAGCCCATCGGATAGAGGTCGATCAGCCCGCCGCGCACGCTGTACTCGCCGGGGCGCATCACCGCGCTGACGTGCTCGTAGCCGGCCAGCGTGAACTGCGCCTTGAGCGCGTTTTCGTCGAGCCGCTCGCCCTGCTTGAAGAAGAAGGTGTAGGCCGCCAGGAAGGCCGGCGGCGCCAGCCGGTAGAGCACGGTCTGCGCCGGCACCAGCATGATGTCGCACTGGCCGCCCTGGATGTCGTGCAGCGTGGCCAGCCGCTCGGAGACCAGGTCCTGGTGCGGCGAGAAGCTGTCGTAGGGCAGCGTTTCCCAGTCCGGCAGCAGGCGCACGCGCAGCTCCGGCGCGAACCACGGGATCTCGTCGGCCAGCCGCTGCGCGTCGGTCGCGTTGGCGCAGACCACCGCCAGCATCGGCACGCGCGCGCGGTGCTGGCGCGCGTAGGCGGCCAGCGCCAGCGCGTCGGCGGAGCCCGGCAGGCCGGCGATGGTGTGGCGCTGGCCGGCCTTGACCAAGGGCAGGCTGGCGAAAGGGACGGGACGATTGGCTTCGGGCATCAGGTACGGACTGGCGGTTGGGTGCGGAGGCCTTGCTGCGGCGGGCATTCGGCAAACGGACACCGGGGCACCGGAGCGGCAGGGCGCGGGCAATCGGGCAATCGAGCAAACGCGCGCGTATCGTCGCGTATCGTCGCGCATCGGTGGCATGGGCACGTTAGTGGACACATGTGACGCACGCATGCGGCGCCACGCACAACGCACGGCGGGCACGCGGCGGGCCACACAACGAACGCGAAACGAACGCAGGACGGCGGCAAGACGAACGAGAAAGCGCGGGCCGCGCAGCAGCGACACCCCGCCGGCATCGCGGGCGGGGTGTCGCTGCATGCAACCCGTGCCGAAGCGGGCGGCGGCGCGCTTCGGCATTGTGCTTTCATCGCCCGTTTGTCCGCGAGCGAAGGCCGTATTATAGAATGCGCACCGAATCCACGTTTCAACAGCCGTTCCAAGAGCTGCGCATCAGGAGCCGCGTTTGCCCGCCTTCCCCCCGGCGGCCAGCATCCGCTGGCCTTGCCGCGCGTCCCGTGCCCCGCGCACCCACTTCGTTTCCTTGCGCCATCCGTGTCCGTCCGCCGCTTTGCCCTGATCCCCTGTGCCGGTACCGGCAGCCGCGCCGGCGGCAGCCTGCCCAAGCAATACCAGACCGTGGCCGGCCGGCCGATGATCTGGTACGCGCTGGCTGCCTTCGCCGCCTGCGATGCCGTCAGCGCGACCGCGCTGGTGCTGGCGCCGGACGACATGCCGCTGGAGTCGCGCTTCGGCGCCGGCACGTTTGCCGGGCTGCGCTTCGATACCGCCTTCGTGGGCGGCGACACGCGCCACGCCTCGGTGCTGGCGGGCCTGCATCACCTGGCGCAGCTCGGCGCCACCGAGCGCGACTGGGTGCTTGTGCACGATGCCGCGCGCCCCGGCCTGACGCCCGCCATGATCCACGCGCTGGTGCGCGCGGTGGAAGGCGAGGGCGGTGAGGAAGACGGCCCCGACGCCGCCATCGGCGGCATCCTCGCGATCCCCGTACCCGACACGCTCAAGCGCGCCAGCGACGCGCCGGGCCAGGGCGCGGCGGTGCGCATCGGCGCCACCGTGCCGCGCGAAGGCCTGTGGCAGGCGCAGACGCCGCAGATGTTCCGCATCGGCGTGCTGCGCCAGGCCCTGCAGGAAGCGCTGGCGGCCGGCGCGGTGGTGACGGACGAGGCCAGCGCCATCGAGCGGCTGGGCTTGCATCCGCGCCTGGTGAACGGCTCGCTGCGCAACTTCAAGGTGACGTATCCGGAAGACTTCGCGCTGGCCGAGCTGCTGCTGGGCGACGCCGCCGCGCGGTCCTGATCCGCCTTGCCCATTCGAACCCCTGTCCCTGAAGGAGTGACGCTTCCATGACCCCATTCGATATCCGTGTCGGCCAAGGCTACGACGTACATGCCCTGGTGCCCGGGCGCAAGCTCATCCTGGGCGGCGTGGACATTCCCCACGACCGCGGCCTGCTGGGCCACTCCGACGCGGACGCGCTGCTCCACGCCATCACCGACGCGCTGTTCGGCGCGGCCGGCCTGGGCGACATCGGCCGCCATTTCCCCGACACCGACGCGCGCTTCGCCGGCGCCGACAGCCGCGTGCTGCTGCGCGAGGCGGCCCGGCGCGTGCGCGAGGCCGGCTACGAGATCGGCAACGTGGACGCGACGGTGATCGCGCAGGCGCCGAAGCTGGCGCCGCACGTCGGCGGCATGGTGGCCAACCTGGCCGAGGACCTCGGGCTGCCGCCCGCGAGCTGCAACGTCAAGGCCAAGACCAACGAGAAGCTCGGCTTCGAGGGGCGCCAGGAAGGCATCGTGGCGCAGGCGGTGGTGCTGATCTGGCGCGGCACGATCACGCAGCAGCAGGACTGAAGGATCGAGGGAAAACGGAGGAGCGACGCGCGCGCTCAGCCCTTGGGCGCCGCCGCGCCTTCGGGCGGCACCGCGTAGACGTAGTCGATCAGGCGGGCCATCGCGCCCGCGCGCGCGCCGGCCTCGGTGCGCTTGACGAAGCCCATCTGCTGGCACAGGCGGTTGGCGGACTTCATCTCGGGCATGGTGCGCACCAGCAGCGCGCCGGCGCCGATGTCGCGCGTGCGCTGAATGCAGACCTGCATCAGCGTGCGCCCCAGGCCCAGCCCGCGCGCCTGCGGGCTGACCGCCAGCAGCCGCGCCTCGGGCAGGGCCAGCGTGACGGTGCTGCCGTCGAGCACCGGCACGGTCGCGCCGGGATGGCAGAACAGCACGGCGCCGCTGACGCCGTGATCGGTCTCCGCCACCCACCATTCCATTTCCGAGGTGTTCGCCGCCAGCACGGACTTCATGCCCTGCTGGAACGACGCGCGGCAGTCCTCCATGATCTCCAGCTCATATTGCCCGTAGGCCTGCTGGGTCACGGCGGCGATGTCGCCCCAGTCGTGCACGGCGGCAAGACGGTAGCGAAAGCGCGGGGAAGTATGCGAAGGCAGGGTGCTCATGGTGGGGCGAAGGCTGTGACCTTGCTGGATTGTAGGCCCTTCGGAGCACAAAAGCAGTCAGTGAATTACCGACTTGGCGCGCCGGCAACAGGCGCCGGTGCGGTGGCCGTCATGATGGCCGTCATGTTGGCCAATGCGGTGGCCAACATGGCGGGAAGGCGCCTGCCTTCCCGCCCGTGGCGAGCTGCGGGGGCGTTTTGCGGGGAGTTTATTCCGCGGCGATCACGTTGGCGGCCGCCACGATCACGGCGGCGATGCGGCCCACGTCGCGCAGTTGCTGCGCGGTCATGCCCTGCTCGTTCTTGAGCAGCTGGTAGTGCGATTTGACGCAGAAATGGCACTTGCCGACGATGGACGCGGCCAGCGCGTACATCTCGAAGCGGCGCTTGTCCACGCCGCCGTGCGTGGCATACGCGTTCATGCGCAGGCCCGCGGGCTGGCTGGCCAGATCGGGGTCGTCGGCCATCTCGATGTACGGATACCAGACGTTGTTCATGCCCATCAGCGCGGCGGCGGTCAGCACCGCGTTGGTTTCCTCGGGCGACAGCACGCCGGAGTTGCGGATCGTGTCGACGAGCACGCGGCTCTTGGCGGCGAAGGCGGCGGCCAGGGCCACGGCCACGGCATCGTTGCCCTCGAGCGAGGAGCGCGCGATGGTGCCGTCGAGGTTCAGGCGGATGTCCTTGGCGTAGTCGGGAATCAGGCCCTTAATCGTGCTGATGAATTCCATACAAATCTCCTATCGGTAGGGGCTCAAAAAACCCGCCGGGGCGGGTTTCGAGACGCGGGCCGCAGCCCGCGCGCAGATCGCCGCAAACCGCCGGCCTTGTGGCACCGGCAGTTTGCGCTGCATGCAAGCCGTACTGAAGCTTACAGCGTGGCACCGCCAACGGCGCGGTTGCACGGGCACAGTTCGTCCGTTTGCAGGCCGTCCAGGATACGCAGGACTTCGTCCGGGTTGCGGCCGACGTTCAGGTTGTTCACCGACACGTGCTGGATCACGTTGTCCGGGTCGACGATGAAGGTGGCGCGCAGGGCGACGCCGGCGGCGTGGTCACGCACGCCGAGCTGGTCGATCAGCGAGCCGGTCACGTCGGCGAACTGCCATTGGTCCAGCTTGTTCAGGTCCTTGTGTTCACGGCGCCATGCCAGCTTCACGAATTCGTTGTCGGTCGAGCCGCCCAGCACGATCGCGTCGCGGTCGGCGAAGTCGCCGTTGAGCTTGGCGAAGGCAACGATTTCGGTCGGGCACACGAAGGTGAAGTCCTTCGGGTAGAAGTAAATGATCTTCCACTTGCCTTCGAACGACTTCTCGGTGATGTCTTCGAATGCCGACTGGCCATTCTCTTCATGGTTGTTGAAACCCGGCTTGACACCGACGACGTGGAAGGCTTCGATCTTGTCACCAACGGTCTTCATAGACTGCTCCTGGATGCGGTTGAAGAGAGACGCTCGCGCCGCCATCCGCCGGGGCAGAACAGCAGCGCAACGAACATGGATTATGCGTCATCCCCGGAGGCCGGGCTAATTGAAAATCTCAAAGAGCCCGATAGCCGGGGGGGCGCCTGCGCGCACCGGCCATGCGCACCGGCCAACGATGGTGGCCGCCGCATGTTGCGGCGCCATGTCAGCCGGGACACGCGCCGCGCGTGCCATGCAGGGGCATCGCGCAGGCCAGGCCGGCCGGCATCGGAAGTCTACTCCACCGGCGCGCGGCCGGCGCGCCGGTGCCGCATGGCGGCCGTGTTCAGGCGGCCTTGCCGGCCGCTTCCACGTAGGCCTGCTGCCGGCCGGCGCGGAAGATCGTCAGCGTGGCGGCCAGCCCGCACGCGGCGGCGAACATCAGCCACAGGCCGGGCGCGGCCTTGTTGCCGGTGCTGTGGATCAGGTAGGTGGAGATCGCCGGCGTGAAGCCGCCGAACAGCGCCGTGGCGAGGCTGTACGCCAGCGAGAAGCCGGCCGTGCGCACCGCCGGCGGCATCACTTCGGTCAGCGCCACCACCATCGCGCCGTTATAGCCGCCGTACAGGAAGGACAGCCACAGCTCCACCATCAGCAGGCGGCCGAACGACGGCTCGGCCACCAGCCACGATACCGCCGGATAGGCCGTGGCCAGCGTGAGGACGGTGAACAGGATCAGCATCGGCTTGCGGCCCACGCGGTCCGACACGGCGCCCATCAGCGGCAGCCAGATGAAGTTGGACAGGCCGATGCACATGGTGACGATCAGGTTGTCCACGTCGTCGAGCTTGAGCACGGTCTTGCCGAAGGTCGGCGTGTAGGCCGTGATCATGTAGAACGACACCGTGGTCATCACCACCAGCAGGCAGCCGGCCACGATGATGCGCCAGTTGGCGGCCATCGAGCGGTAGATCTCGCCCACGCTCGGGCGGTGCTTGCGTGCCTTGAATTCCTCGGTCTCTTCCAGCGAGCGGCGGATCAGGAACAGGAACGGCACGATCAGGCAGCCGATCACGAACGGCACGCGCCAGCCCCATTCGCCCATCTGCTCGGGCGACAGCAGCGCGTGCAGCGCCACGCCCAGCAGACCGGCGAAGATCACCGCGACCTGCTGGCTGGCCGACTGCCAGGCCACGTAGAAGCCCTTCTTGCCGGGCTGGGCGATTTCCGCCAGGTAGACCGACACGCCGCCGAGCTCGACGCCGGCGGAAAAGCCCTGCAGCAGGCGCCCGGCCAGCACCAGCAGCGGCGCGGCCACGCCGATCGAGGCATAACCCGGCACGCAGGCGATCAGCAGGGTGCCGCACGCCATCAGCACCAGCGTCAGGATCAGGCCCTTGCGGCGGCCGTGGTGGTCGATGTAGGCGCCCAGCACGATCGCGCCGAGCGGGCGCATCAGGAAGCCCGCGCCGAAGGTCGCGAGCGAAAGCATCAGGGAAGCGAATTCGTTGCCGCTCGGAAAGAACGTCCTGGCGATGGCGGCGGCGTAGAAGCCGTACACCATGAAATCGTACATTTCCAGGAAGTTGCCGCTGACAACGCGGAACACGGTACGGAACCCGTGCTGCTGGGACGTGGAGCTTGACATGTGGCTGTCTCTCGCAGGCGCCGCCGGTCAGTCCCGGCGGCTTGATTGTGGTGGTTTCTGTCAGCCTTGCGGGGAGGCCGCGCGCGTGGCTGCGCGGTGCCGTGGGCGGCGGTCCGGCTGATGGCGGGAGTTTGCGCCGGGGCGCTGTCAATCCGCTGTCAAAGGCCTTTCAAATTGATATCAGCGGCTGTCGAAAACCTGTCAGTCGCCGGCGCGGGTGTGGGGAGGGGCACTTGCGGCGGGCTTTCCGGGCGCAGGGCTGGGGCGGAAATGCGGAAGGCCATTTCGCGATGCCCGCGCGGGGCACTGCGAAATGGCCTTCGATGCGACGACGCCAGGATCCTCTTGAAACGGCTGCTAGGCGCGCCGAAAAAATGCGCTCACCACCAGCCCGGTCTCGGGCGGCGGCCGGTTGGCCAGCATCAGCCGGCCGCCGTTGCGCTGCAGGATGCGGTTGACGATCGACATCCCCAGCCCCGCGCCCTTGGCCTCGCTGCGCGCGCCGTCGAGCCGGTAGAACGGGCGCGTGAGCAGCGGCAGCTGCGCCTCGGGCACGCCGCTGCCGTTGTCGGCCACGGTCAGCACCGCTTCCTTGTCTTCGATGCGGGTGCTGATCTCGACCACCGCCACGCCGTTGTCCTCGGCCTTGGCGTAGCGCCGCGCGTTCTCCACGAGGTTGTCGAGGATGCGCTGTACTTCCATGCGGTTGGCCACCGCCATCACGGGCTCGCCCGCGCGCACGTGCACCTGCACGTCGTCGTGCGCGCCGTAGACGCCCACCGCGTCCTGCACCAGCGCCGACAGGTCGACCGGCTCCACCGTTTCCAGCGCGGGGCGGGCGTAATTGAGGAACTGGCCGATGATCGCGTCCATCTGCTCGATGTCGGCGATCATCGCCTCGCGCGTGGCGTCGTCCACGGGCGACATCTCGGTCTCCAGCCGCAGCCGCGTGAGCGGCGTGCGCAGGTCGTGCGAGATGCCGGCCAGCATGACCACGCGGTCGTCGTCGAGCTGGCGCAGGTCGCGCACCATCTGGTTGAAGCTGTGGTTGGCCAGCGCCACTTCGCTGGCGCCGTGCTCGGGCAGCGTGGGCGGGTCGCCGCCGCCGCCGATGGCGCGCGCCGCGTTGGCCAGCCGCTTGAGCGGATGGTTGACCAGCGAGGTGATGAAGGCGGCGCCGATGATCGACAGCAGCAGCGCGGCGATGCTCCACCACAGCCACTGGATGCCGGGCACGCGCTCGAAGCGCTCGGGGCTGATCGCCACCCAGTAGTCGTCGCCCTCGATCTCGAAGCTGACCCACACGCCGGGAATGTCGTTGACGGTGGTGGCGATCACGGTGTCCTCGCCGAGCCGGCCGCGGATCTCCTGCTGCACCAGCTGGGTCAGGAACGGGTTGGTCGTGGGCCGGGAGAAATCGTCGTCCTTCTCGCGCGGGTAGACCTTGATGCCTTCGTTCTGCACCAGGTCGAGCAGCAGGAAGCGCCGCCGCGCGGGGTCGGAATAGAGCAGGGCGGCGCGCGTGAGCTTGACCACGCTGACCACCTGCATGGCGATCTGCTGGGCGCGCGGCGCGCGCTCGAACAGCCGGTAGCTCTGGAACCAGATACCGAGCGAAAGCGCCAGCAGGAGGGCGATCAGCATGAAGGTCCGCCAGAACAGCGAACCGAACAGGCGTGTGGCCGCGCGGCCGAGGGCGGTCGCCATGCGCGGCGCCTTACTTCACGCCATCGGGAATGAATACGTAGCCGAGCCCCCAGACGGTCTGGATGAACCTCGGGTTGCCCGGATCGGGTTCGATCAGCTTGCGCAGGCGCGAGATCTGCACGTCGAGGCTGCGGTCGAAGACTTCATATTCGCGCCCGCGCGCCATTTCCATGAGCTTCTCGCGCGACAGCGGCTGGCGCGGATGGCGGGCGAACACCTTGAGCACCGAGAATTCGCCGGTGGTCAGCGTGATCTCCTCGTCGTTCTTGGTCAGCGTGCGCGTGGCCAGGTTGAGCACGAAGTCGCCGAAGGCGAAGGTCTCCGGCGTTTCCGAAGGCGCGCCGGGCACCTCGGCCGGACCCTTGCGGCGCAGCACGGCGTGGATGCGGGCGATCAGCTCGCGCGGGTTGAACGGCTTGGGCAGGTAGTCGTCGGCGCCCATCTCGAGGCCGACGATGCGGTCCACGTCCTCGCCCTTGGCGGTGAGCATGATGATCGGGGTCTGGTCATTGGCTCCGCGCAGGCGGCGGCAGATCGACAGGCCATCCTCGCCGGGCATCATCAGGTCGAGGACCAGCAGGTCGAAACGCTCGCGCAGCCAGAGCTTGTTCATCGCGGTGGCGTTTTCCGCTACCAGTACCGTGAAGCCCTGTTCGCCAAGGTAGCGGCGCAGCAGGTCGCGCAGACGGGGATCGTCGTCCACGACGAGAATCTTGTGGCTGGTATTTTCCATGGCGGTATCTTAGCGACAATCGCTTTCGCTCAAAATGGCTTAACAAAAGGTTACATACTTTACCCCGTGGCATGGCGGCGCGCATCCGGCGTCCTTGTACACTGCCGCATACCGTTTCCGCAGCCGCGCCCGCGCGCGCTCGTACCGCGGCTTTGCCGCGGCTTGTACTGCGGCTCGCACCGCGGGTTTTGCCGCAGTTCGTGCCGCTTGCGCGGGTGTCGCCGTGCACGACCCCGGGCAATACCGGAGGATGCGCGCGGCGGGGCAACGGGATCTCCTGCTTCCGGCAGGCCGGCCGGCCGCCGTTCCAGAAGCGAAAACCGCCATTATCAATGAAAGTTACCCGCAAGCGCGCCGGGATTTCTCTTTATCGTACCGGCGCGGCGGTGGCATTGCTGCTCGCCGCCGGCGCCGGCCATGCCCAGTCGCCGGGCATGGCGCATCTGCTGCAGAGTCCGGGGCGGGCCGCCGCGCCCAATCCCCCCGCCCGCGACGGCTTCGCGCGCAACGAGCGCGAGCGCTTCGGCCAGGACGAGGCGCGCGCCCGCGCCGGCAAGTACCGCGCCGAGCGCGATCTCAACGAACGGCTGTCGCGCGACCAGTCCAACGACAAGCTCTCGCCCGACGAGCGCCGCAAGCTGCGCCAGAACCTCTATGACCTCGGGCGGGAGATGTACCAGGGCGGCTGACGCCGCGCCCGCCGCATGCCCGCCCCTTGCCCGCACCATGCCTGCGCGGGCTTGCCGGCCTTCCGGCGGGGCGTTGTGATTGGCATGCCTCTTACCGATCCGGCTCGCGGCGCCTAGCCGCGCGGCTGGAAATGCCGCAGGAAATCCACGAACGTTTCCGCCGCGAGCTGGGCATCGGCGGCGGTGATGGTCTCCAGCGGGTTGTGGCTGATGCCGCCGTTGCCGCAGCGCACGAACAGCATGGCCACGTCGGTGATGCGCTGCATCATCATGGCGTCGTGGCCGGCGCCCGAGGGCAGCTCGAACGCTTCCAGCCCGCGCTTTTTCAGCACCGCGCCGAACTGGTCCATCAGCCAGCGCGCGCACGGCGCGTTGTTGACCGGCGCCACGCGCTCCACCTCGGCGGCCAGGCCGCGCCGCGCGGCGATGGCCTCGATGCCGGCCAGGATGTCGGCGATGGCGGCTTCGCGGATGCCGTCCTCGCCGGCGCGGATGTCCATCGAGAACACGCACTCGCCGGGAATGACGTTGCTCGACCCGTTCGGCACCTGCAACTGGCCCACGGTGCCCACCAGCGTGGGTGCCGCGCCGCAGCGGCGCTCCACCAGCAGCACCATCTCGGCCGCCGCGGCGGCGGCGTCCTTGCGCATGGTCATCGGCGTGGTGCCGGCGTGGCTGGCCAGACCGCGCACGCGCACCTGGAAGCGGCTGCTGCCGGCGATCTGGGTGACGACGCCCAGCGGCAGTTCGTGGTGCAGCAGCACCGGGCCCTGTTCGATGTGGACCTCGACGAAGCCGTGCAGCATGGCGGGATCGACCGCCGCGGCCCGCAGCGCGTCGAGGCTGCCCGCGCCCGGCAGGCCGGAGGCGGCCAGCGCCTCGCGCAGCGTCACGCCGTCGGCGTCGGCGCGCGCCAGCAGGGCCGGGTCGAAGCGGCCGGCCAGCACGCTGCTGGCCAGGAAACTGGTCTTGAAGCGCAGCCCTTCTTCCTCGGCGAAGGCGACCACGTCGAAGTGATAGGGCAGGCGGATGCCGGCCGCGTTGAGCGCGCCCGCCACCGCCACCGGCAGCAGGATGCCGAGCCGGCCGTCGTAGCGGCCGCCGTTGCGCACCGTATCGAAGTGCGAGCCGGTCATCAGCACGCGCGCCGCCTCGCCCGCGGCGGGGTCGGCGGCGTAGCGGCCGATCACGTTGCCGATGGCGTCGATGCGCACCGCCATGCCGGCCGCGCGCATCCACTCGGCCAGTTGCGCCTGCGCGGCGCGGTGGGCCGGGGTCAGGTAGGCGCAGGTCAGGCCGCCTTCCATGTCCGAGAAGCGGGCCAGCGCGTCGGCCTGGTCGAGGATGGTCTGGCCGAGCGGGGCGCCGGCTTGCGGGAGCGGAGTGGACTGGGTCATGACAGGAAAGAAAAGCGTGCCAGCAGCGCCGCGCCCCCGGCGGGCGGGCGGCGCGAAGCGGGAATGGCGAAATGGGGGTGAAACCGGGATGATAACGCCGCCGGCGCGCTCAATTCTCGCGGCAAGCCACGCCCCTGGCGCGCCCGGCGCGCGTCAGCGGTTGCGCAGCCACGTCTTCCACGCGATCCACAGCTTGCGCATGGGCGTGAGCGAGATGCGCTGGTTCAGCACCTGGAAGTCGCTCGCCTCCAGCTCGTCGAGCAGCGCCTGGTGGATCGCGCCCATCACCAGCGCGGCGCGCTGGGCGCGGCGGTCGGCGCGCGGCAGCAGCGCCAGCGCCTCGCGGTGCAGCGCGCGGGCCTGCCCGGCGCGCTCGCGCATCAGCGCCGCGAAGCGCTCCGAATGCGTGCCGCGCGTGATCTCGGCCGCCGGCACCTGGAAGCGCTGCATGGTGTTGACGGGCAGGTAGATGCGCCCGCGCCGGGCGTCCTCGCCCACGTCGCGCAGGATGTCGACCAGCCGCAGCGACAGGCCGAGCTTTTCGGCGAATGCCAGCGTGCTGGGGTCCTGGCAGCCCAGCAGGCGCGCGCTCATGGTGCCGACCACGCCGCCCACGTGATGGCAATAGCGGGCCAGCGCGATGTCGTCGAGGTAGCGCGACTGGGCGAGGTCCATCTCCATGCCTTCGAGCACCTCGCCGAACATCGCCTGCGTCAGCCCGGCGGCCTGCGCGTGGGGCTGGAGCGCCTTCGTGACCGGATGGCTGGGCGCGCCCATGAACATCTGGCCGATCTCGTTGCGCCACCAGGCCAGTTGCTGGTGCGCCACGCTGGCGTCCTGGGTGTCGTCGACGGCATCGCCGATCTCACGGCACCAGGCGTGCAGCGCCGTCATCGCCTGGCGCTGCGCGGGCGGCAGGAACAGGAAGCTGTAATAGAGGCTGGAGCCGCTGCGGGCGGCTTTGTCTTGGCAATACTGATCGGGCGTCACGCCGGTCTCGGTCGGTGAAGTGGGGGCATCCGCGGGGGGCATCCGCGCCGGGCGGCGGGGCCGCCCGGGGAACGCGGCGGATTGTAGCACCGCGCCCGCGCCGGCCCGCATGCGCCGGGCGCGCCGCTGCGACAATCCGCCGCGCTTGCCGCCATCGCCTGCCGGTGGTGTCCGGGACGGTCGGCAAGCGCCGCCGCGGGCGCTTTAGAGGGCTTCCCCCACGGAGCGCCGTTTGACGCATTCGGGTCCACCCCGCTATATTGCTGACCGGCGGGTTATTAATTGCCCCGCCGGCTCTCGCTGTGCCCGCAGTCCCACCGATCTCACGCTCAATTCATGCCAGTGCCTTGCCCCAGGCCGGACGTCGCGGCCGCCGAAGTGTTTTCTTCCTCGCTTTCCGCGCCCGCCGGCCGAGTCGGCCGGGCCGCCCGGAGCGCGCGCGGCCTGGCTGCCTGCCTGGCCGCGGCTGGCCTGCTGGCGGTGCTGGCGGCCTGCAGCCCCAAGCCGGAGCCGGCCCCGGAAGTCCGCCCGGTGCGCCTGATGCGCCTGCAGGCGGGCGCCGGCAAGACCGATTTCGAGTTCTCCGGCGACGTGCGGCCCCGCATCGAGTCGCGCCTGGGCTTCCGCGTGGGCGGCAAGATCGCCGCCCGGCTGGTCGACGTGGGCGCCACGGTGCGCAAGGGCCAGCCGCTGGCGCGGCTCGACCCGACCGACCTGGGCCTGGCCGAGGCCGGCTCGCGCGCGCAGTTCGACGCCGCCCGGACCGACCGCGACCTCGCCGAGGCCGATCTCAAGCGCTACAACGACCTGTTCGCCAAGGGCTTCATCAGCGCCGCCGAGCAGCAGCGCCGCCAGGCTACCTTCGACTCCGCCGTGTCGCGCCTGCGCCAGGCCGAGGCCGGCCTGCGCAACCAGTCCAACCAGACCGCCTATGCCGTGCTGCCCGCCGATGCCGACGGCGTGGTCACGGCCATCGACGCCGAGGTCGGCCAGGTGGTCACGCCCGGACAGCCGGTGGTGCGCGTGGCGCAGACCGCCGAGAAGGAAGTGGCCGTGGGGCTGCCCGAAGACCAGGTCGAGCGCCTGCGCGGCATCTCGGACGTGACGGTGCGCACCTGGGCCGAGCCGGGCCGCCCGCTGCCGGGCCGCGTGCGCGAGATCGCGCCGATGGCCGACCCGGTCACGCGCACCTACGCCGCGCGCGTCAGCGTGCCCAACCCGCCGGCCGACTTCAAGTTCGGCATGACCGCGGTGGTGACGTTTACGCGCACCGGCGACAGCGCCGCGCTGCGCGTGCCGCTGTCCGCGCTGCTGCAACAGGGCGGCGGCAACCAGGTCTGGATCTACGAGGCCGCCGCCAACGCGGTGGCCGGCACCGTGCGGCCGGTCAGCGTGACGCTGGGCGAGCCGCAGGGCAACGAGGTGCAGGTCACGCGGGGGCTGGCGCCGGGGCAGACCATCGTCACCGCCGGCGTGCACCTGCTCAAGCCCGGCCAGAAGGTGAAGCCGCTGCCGTCGGTGGCGCCCGCCACCGCGCGCAACTGAGGCGCGCGGCATGGAACATTCCCGCTTCAACCTCTCGCGCTGGGCGCTCGAGCACCAGCCGCTGACGCGCTACCTGCTGGTGGTGCTGCTGCTGGGCGGCCTGTTCGCCTACTTTCAGCTCGGCCAGGACGAAGACCCGCCGTTCACGTTCCGCGTGATGGTGGTGCAGGCCTACTGGCCCGGCGCCACCGCCGAGCAGATCGCCGTGCAGGTCACCGACAAGATCGAGCGCCAGCTGCAGGAAGTGCCCTACGCCGACAAGATCCGCAGCTTCTCCAAGCCCGGCGAGACCACGGTGATCTTCCAGCTCAAGGACACCTCGCCGGCCAAAGAGACCGCGCAGATCTGGTACACCGTGCGCAAGAAGGTCGGCGACATCGCGCAGACGCTGCCGGCCGGCGTGCGCGGGCCGTTCTTCAACGACGAGTTCGGCGACGTGTACGGCTCGATCTACGCGCTGTCCGCCGACGGCTTCAACTACAAGGAACTGCGCGAGTACGCCGACCTGGTGCGCCAGCAGCTGCTGCGCGTGCCCGCGGTGGCCAAGGTGGCGCTGATCGGGCTGCAGGACGAGAAGATCTTCATCGAGTTCAACCAGGCCCGCTTCGCCCAGCTCGGGCTCGACATCAACGCCATCGCCGACCAGATCTCGCAGCAGAACGGCATGAACGCCAGCGGCGTGCTGGTGACGCCCGGCGACAACCTGCAGGTGCGCCTGTCGGGCCAGTTCGCCGACGTGGCCGACCTGGAGAACCTGGTGCTGCGCGGACCCAGCGGCGTCGCCAACATCCGCCTCGGCGACATCGCCCACGTCTACCGCGGCTACGTGGACCCGCCGCAGAGCAAGATGCGCTTCCAGGGCAAGGAAGTGATCGGCCTCGGCATCTCGATGGAGAAGGGCGGCGACATCATCGCGCTGGGCAAGAACCTGCGCGCGGCGATGGACGGCCTGCGCGGGCAGCTGCCGGTCGGCATCGAGCTCGATCAGGTGCAGAACCAGCCCGAGGCGGTGGAACGCTCGGTGGGCGAGTTCGTGCACGTGCTGATCGAGGCGGTGGTGATCGTGCTGGGCGTGAGCTTCGTCTCGCTCGGCCTGCACACCCGGCCGCTGCGCCTGGACGCGCGGCCCGGGCTGGTGGTGGCGCTGACCATCCCGCTGGTGCTGGCAGTGACCTTCCTGTTCATGAACCTGTTCGGCATCGGCCTGCACAAGATCTCGCTCGGCGCGCTGATCGTGGCGCTCGGGCTGCTGGTGGACGACGCCATCATCGCGGTGGAGATGATGGTGCGCAAGCTGGAGGAAGGCTTCTCCAAGATGGAGGCCGCCACCTTCGCCTACACCTCCACCGCCATGCCGATGCTGACCGGCACGCTGATCACCGCCGCCGGCTTCCTGCCGGTGGGGCTGGCGCGCTCGACGGTGGGCGAATACACCTTCGCCATCTTCGCCGTGACGGCGCTGGCGCTGGCGCTGTCGTGGCTGGCCGCGGTCTATTTCACGCCCTACCTGGGCTACCTGCTGCTCAAGGCCCGCCCGGCCGGCGAGGGCGCCCAGCACGAGGTCTTCGACACGCCGTTCTACAACCGCTTCCGGCGGCTGGTGCACTGGTGCGTGACCTGGCGCAAGACCGTGATCGCGGTCACGCTGGTGGCTTTCGGCCTCGGCCTCTATGCCTTCAAGTTCGTCGAGAAGCAGTTCTTCCCGGACTCCAGCCGCCCCGAGCTGATGGTGGAATTGTGGCTGCCCGAAGGCAGCAGCTTCGCCCAGACCGAGGCCGAGACCCGGCGCTTCGAGCGCGCGCTGCGCGACGACCGCGAGATCGCCAGCCTGGCCAGCTTCGTCGGCACCGGCGCGCCGCGCTTCTACCTGCCGCTCGACCAGATCTTCCCGCAGAGCAACGTGGCGCAGGTGATCGTGCTGCCGGCCGACGTGGCCCTGCGCGAGCGTGTGCGCCAGCGCGTGACCGACCTGCTGGCCAGCGATTTCCCGCACCTGCGCGGGCGCGTCAAGCTGCTGCCCAACGGGCCGCCCGTGGCCTATCCGGTGCAGTTCCGCGTGATCGGCCCCGAAGCGGCCGGCGTGCGCAAGCTGGCCGATGAGGTCAAGGCGGTGATGAGCGCCAACCCCAACACGCAGGGCGTCAACGACAACTGGAACGAGAGCGTCAAGGTGCTGCGCCTGGACATCGACCAGGACAAGGCGCGCGCGCTCGGCGTGAGCAGCACCGCCATCGCGCGCGTGACCCAGACCGTGCTCACCGGCGTGGCGGTCGGCCAGTACCGCGACGGCGACAAGCTGATCGACATCCTGATGCGCGCCCCGCGCAACGAGCGCGACGCCATGTCCGACCTGCAGAACGTGCAGGTGCCCACCGCCAGCGGCCGCGTGGTGCCGCTGACCCAGGTGGCGCGCATCGCGTTCCGCTCCGAGCCCGGCGTGGTCTGGCGCGAGAACCGCGACTTCGGCGTGACCGTGCAGTCCGACGTGGTCGAAGGCATCCAGGGCCCCACCGTGACCGCGCAGATCAATCCCAGGCTCGACGCGCTGCGCGCGCAATTGCCGCCCGGCTACCGCATCACGGTCGCCGGCGCCGAGGAAGAAAGCGGCAAGGCCGGCGCCTCCATCGCGGCGCAGCTGCCGCTGTGCATCTTCATCATCTTCACGCTGCTGATGCTGCAATTGCACAGCTTCTCGCGCGCGCTGATGGTGTTCCTGACCGGCCCGCTCGGCCTGATCGGCGCCGCCGCCACGCTGCTGCTGCTGCGCGCGCCGATGGGCTTCGTCGCCCAGCTCGGCATCACCGCGCTGCTCGGCATGATCATCCGCAACTCGGTGATCCTGGTCGATCAGATCGAGCAGGACATCCGCGGCGGCGCGCCGGCCTGGGAAGCCATCGTCGAATCGGCGGTGCGCCGCTGCCGCCCCATCATCCTGACCGCGGCGGCCGCCGTGCTGGCCATGATCCCGCTCTCGCGCTCGGCCTTCTGGGGCCCGATGGCGGTGGCCATCATGGGCGGCCTGATCGTCGCCACGGCGCTCACGCTGCTGTTCCTGCCGGCGCTGTACGCGGCGTGGTTCAGGGTGAAGGCGCCGGAGGCGGGGGCGGTGGTGGCGCGCTGATGCAGCCGGCAGGGCCGCGCAAGCCTGCGCGGCCCTGTTTCGTGCCGGGACGGGGACTATTCGCCCGGGACTATTCCCCCGTCACCGGAACGGCTTGAAATGGCACGTGGGGCAATAGAGCGACACGCCGGGCTCGCCCTCGATGACCAGATTGCCCGACCGATACTGCGTGACACTCCACGTGCCCCGTTTCCCGTCCTTGAACGACACCTCGCCGGCGGCCGAGCACGGCGACCAGTCGACGGCGTGAAGCGCATCCTGCTGACTGATCTCTCTTGCGCCAGTCAGGAAGCGGCGCACCGTGCGCGCGGTGACGACGAAATCCTTGCAGGTGGAGTCGGCATCGGTGGCCAGCGGCGAGCGCCGCGCATTCTCCGTGATCGTGACCGACCGGATCTGCGGCAGGTGGATGAGGCAGGTGCGCGGTTCGAACTCGGTTGCGGGGACGCATTCGGTCTTGGCGAGAGCGTTGGGAATGATGGCGCTCGCCGCGGCCAGGAAGACCAGGATTCTCACCATTGCGCGGTGCTCGCTTCCGTGTGATTCTTTCGGGAAATGTCGGGATGCCTGAACACTTCCTGGGCCGATATTCCCAAGGTCTGCGACAGGTTCCGTATCAGCCATTGAAGTGCTTCGTTTTGCGACGGTGTCACTGTCTCGTACACTTTCTTGTGGTCAGGTACGAGATTGCCTCGAGGGAGCGCTTCTCCCACAAGTTCTATGCCGATCGCGTCTTCGTTTGACGGGAAGCGATCCGGTGCGGTCTTTTTCTTTTCCTTGGCGTGTTCTGCCGCTGGATTGAATGCCTTCAAGGACTTGATTTCGGCGGGACTGCATCGATGTTCAGCCAGGCACCTGGCCTTGAGTCTGCCAACATGGGCTGTCTTGCGGTAGACCGATGCCGTCTGATAGATGGTTCCGTCCTTGTCAATCAGGAAGTGGGCGCCATTGGCCGATGCGTTGGCATAGCTATGAAAGGTGGAGTCAGCCGAGCTGCTGCCGGTCTGATGAACAACGATGCCCACGATCGAGGACATCTGGCCACGTTCGATGGATTTCTGTATGCGTCCAAGTACACGTCCGTCGACGATTTCACCATTTTCCGAAATTATCATGCCAATTCTCTCATCCGAAAGCAGGCCATTTGCGAATGCGCAAGCAAGCTGAACCAGGAAATAGTCTCGCTATGGCCGGTTATATCAGGGATTCAGGATTTCACATTCCCGAGGAAATGCTTTGCGTAGGCTAGCAAAGGGAAAATGGAGATTGTTGGGGAAGTTTCAGAAAGATGGGAATTGAATGGTTATTAATGTATCGAGCGCCCGGTTAATTTGGTACGGGTCCGATAAATTGACTCGAATAGGCAGGCGTACGCTGACTACGCACGAATGATTGCTTGCGAATCGACTGCAAGTTTTGACGTTACGCCTGCCTGGCGTTTGTTGTCTTACATCGCCTCGAACACCACATCCTGCGCGCCTTCCCACAGCACCTTGGTGCCGAGCGCGCGCAGGTTTTCCTTGCCTTCGACGATGGTCAGGAAGTGGTTGCCGGCGAGCTGGCCCATCTTGCTGGCGAAGCAGCAGCTGCCGTAGGCGAGGATGATCTCGGTCTCGCTGTAGCCGCCCGGGTAGAACAGGATGTCGCCCACGGAGGGGTGGCTGGTGTGGTTCTCGAAGCCCACGCCGAGCTTGAACTCGCCCAGCGGAATCCAGCAGCCTTCGCCGCTCCAGCGCACGTGGATCAGCTTCTGGCGATAGGGCAGCAGCCTGGTGAAGGCGGCTACGGTGAGCGGGGCGTCGGGATTGGTCTCGGCGACGAACTGGTAGCCGCCGGCGGTGATGCGGATACGGGCCATTGAGGCTCTCCTGGTCTGGTCGGAACTGGTCGAAAGAATTGGGCAAAAACAAGCGGCAGAAACGCGCGCGCCGCCGGGCTGGCCGGCGGCGCGCGCGCATGCTGGCGAGAGGCGTAGCTTAGCCCAGCGCCTCGAGGAGGTGTTCCGCGAAGGCGATCAGGCTGCGGTCGCTGCCGGCTGGGCCCATCAGCGAGAGGCCGAGCGGCGCGCCGTCGCGGCCGGACAGCGGCAGGCTCATCTGCGGGAAGCCGGTGAGCGGCGCCAGGCAGAGGATCTGGGACGAGCGGTTGCGGTAGTCCTCGAGCGTGTCGTCGTCGGCGCCGGACAGCGGGGCGATGTCGGGCATGGTCGGCATCAGCAGCACGCCGTCCTCGCCGAGCAGCGCGCCGACGTGCGCGGTGACGGCGCGGCGGATCGCCGTGGAGGCTTCGAACTGCCCGGCGGTGACGCTCTTGGAGAAGGCGAAGCGGCCGGCCACGTCGGCGCCGAGCTTGAGGCCGTATTGCTCGATCAGTTCGCCGTCGGCCTGCCAGGCTTCCCAGCCCTGCACGTAGCGGAAGGCCCACCAGATGTCGAGCAGCGGCTGGTTCATCACCGTGACCGGCGCGGCCTTGCCGAGCGCGGACTCGACGCGGCCGACCACCGGCAGCAGCGCGTCCAGCGCGGGCGCGGTGGGCAGGCGGAACAGGTCTTCGGCCAGCAGCAGGCGCGGCGCGCCCGGCAGCGCGCGCGCATCGGCGCCGAGCAGCACGTCGGCCACGCGCGAGAAGGTGGCGATGTCGCGCGCGAAGAAGCCGCAGGTGTCGAGGCTCTCGGCCAGCGGCAGGGTGCGCTCGAGCGAGACGCGGCCGTGCGAGGGGCGGATGCCGAACAGACCGCAATGGCTGGCCGGCGCGCGCACCGAGCCGCCGGTGTCGCTGCCGAGCGCGAAGTCGCACAGCTTGTTGGACACCGCCGAGGCGGAGCCGGACGACGAGCCGCCGGTGATGCGCCCGGGCGCGGCGCCGTTGACCGGCGAGCCGTAGTGGGCGTTCTTGCCGTTCATCGAGAAGGCGAGCTCGTCGGTGTGGGTCTTGCCGACGAAGGTGGCGCCGGCGTCGAGCAGGCACTGCACCGCGGGCGCGGTGGCGGTCTTGATGCCGGACCGCGCCAGCACGTGCGGATTGCCGCCGCCGGTGGGATAGCCCGCCACGTCGAACAGGTCCTTGGCGGCGAAGGTCAGGCCGTGGAGCGGGCCGGACGACGCGCTGGAGACGGCAGCGACGGGGTAGGGCATGAAGGCGCGGGCGGGGTGGGTAGCCAGGGACATGGGGTTGGGCTTCCTAACGTTGGGGTGTTCAGGCGGCGGCTTCGGCAACGGCCGGTTCGGATGCGAGGATACAGCTCACGCGGTGTCCCTGCCCGAGATCGGTGGTGGCGGGCACCTGCGCCAGGCAGGCCGGGCGTGCGTGCGGGCAGCGCGGCGCGAAGGTGCAGCCGGGCGGCAGCGCGGCAAGGTCGGGCGGCGAGCCGGCGATGGTCTGCAGCCGCTGGCCGCGGTCCATGCCGTGCTGGCGGCTTTGCAGCAGCGCGATGGTGTACGGATGGCGCGCGGCGCGCAGCAGCGTGCGGATCGGGCCTTCCTCGACGATGCGCCCGCCGTACATCACCGCCACGCGGTCGGCGATCTCCACCGCCGCGCCGATGTCGTGCGTGACGAACACGATCGACAGGCCGAGCTCGCGCTGCAGTTCGCGCAGCAGGATCAGCACCTGGATCTGCACGGTGGCGTCGAGCGCGGTGGTGGGCTCGTCGGCCAGCAGCACCTTGGGGCTGGCCGACAGCGCCAGCGCGATCATGGCGCGCTGGCGCATGCCGCCCGACATTTCGTGCGGGTAGGCCGCCAGGCGCCGCTCGGGGCTGGGAATGCGCACCGACTCCAGCGCGCGCAGCGCGCGCTGGCGCGCCTCGCTGGCGGACACGCTGGCATGGGTGCGGATGCACTCGATGATCTGCTGGCCGACGGTGTAGACCGGGTCCAGCGCCAGCAGCGGCTCCTGGAACACCATCGCCACGGTGCCGCCGCGCAGGCGCTGCAGCGCGCGCGCGTCGAGCGCCATGACGTCGGCGCCGTCGATGCGGATGGCGCCTTCCATGCGGGTGCGGCGCGGCGGGTGCAGGCGCATGAGCGCGCGCAGCGTCACGCTCTTGCCCGAGCCGGATTCGCCGATCAGGGCCAGCGCCTCGCCGGGCGCCACGTCGAGCGAGACGCCGTTGACGGC
Organism: Cupriavidus sp. WS; assembly: GCF_000395345.1. Taxonomy (NCBI): domain Bacteria; kingdom Pseudomonadati; phylum Pseudomonadota; class Betaproteobacteria; order Burkholderiales; family Burkholderiaceae; genus Cupriavidus; species Cupriavidus sp. WS. The sequence goes on from NZ_AQPL01000046.1 coordinate 26,164, forward strand.
GCGGATGGTCTTGCCGCCGCCGGAGAAGGTCACGCGCAGGTCGCGCACCGATACCATCGGGGCGGCGGCTTGCGCTTCGGCGTGGTTGTCTTGTGGGGTGGTCACGGTAAGCCTCGCTCAGGTCGTTGCGGCCAGCTGGCGGCTGTGGCCGCCGTCCGCATGGGCCATCAGGCAGGCCACGGGATGCCCGGCCAGCGCGTCCGACAGCGCCGGCGCGCGGCGCGCGCAGACCGCCTCGGCCATCGCGCAGCGCGGGTGGAAGCTGCAGCCGGACGGCGGGTTGATCGGGTTGGGCGGGTCGCCCGCCAGCGGCGCGACCAGGGTGCGGTGGTCCGGGTCGGTGGCCGGCATCGAGGCCAGCAGCGCGCGCGTGTACGGATGGGCGGGATTGGCGTAGAGCGTCTCGGTGTCGCCCACCTCCACCACCTTGCCCAGGTACATCACCATCACGCGGTCGCACAGGTAGCGGATCACGTTGAGGTCGTGGCTGATGAAGACGTAGGTGAGGTCGAATTCCGCCTTGAGCTCCAGCAGCAGGTTCAGCACCTGGGCCTCGACCGACTTGTCGAGCGCGGACACGGCTTCGTCCAGGATCACCAGGCGCGGGCGCAGCACCAGCGCGCGCGCGATGTTCACGCGCTGGCGCTGCCCGCCCGACAGTTCATGCGGATAGCGCCCGGCGAAGCGCGCCGGCTCCAGGCCCACGCGGTCGAGCAGCGCGCGCGCCCGCGCGCTGGCCTCGGCCGCGCCGATGCCGTGCACGCGCGCGGTGAAGGCGATCGATTCCTCGATGGTCAGGCGCGGGTTGAGCGAGGAATAGCTGTCCTGGAACACCATCTGCACCTGGCTGCGGAAGCGCTTCATCGGCAGCTGCGCCGAGCCCACGCCCTGGGCGTCGAAGATCAGCTCGCCGCTGTCCTGCTCGATCAGTTGCATCAGCAGGCGCGCGGTGGTGGACTTGCCGCAGCCCGACTCGCCCACCACGCCGAGCGTCTCGCCCTTGCGCACCTCGAAGCCGACGCCGTCGACGGCGCGCACCACGCTGGCGCGGCGCCCGGGGATCTTCGACTTGAGCGGGAAGTGCTTGACCAGATCGCGGGCGATCACCAGCGGCTGGGCCGGGCCGCCCACGTCGGGGTTGCGCAGGGCTTCGGGCAATGTGGTATCGGTCATGGCGTCAGTCCTTGATTTCCATCGCCGAGCGGATGCCGTCGGCGAGCAGGTTGAAGGAGATCGAGGTCATGAAGATCATGGCGCCGGGCAGCGCGGCCACCCACGGCTGCGTGTAGATGGCGGTGCGCAGCGTGTTGAGCATCAGGCCCCATTCCGGCTCGGGCGGCTTGACGCCGAGGCCGAGGAAGGACAGCCCCGAGGCCAGGATCATCGACACCGAGATCAGGCTGGTGGCGTAGACGAAGATCGGGCCCAGCACGTTGTTGAGCACGTGCGCGCGCACGATGGTCAGCGACGAGGCGCCCGAGGCGCGCGCCGCGTCGACGAACTCGCGGTTGCGCACCTGGGTGGTCACGCTCTCGGCCACGCGCACGATCTGCGGCACGAACACGATGGTCAGCGACAGCAGCGCGTTGCCCACGCCGGCGCCCAGCGTGCCCGACAGCGCGATCGCCAGCAGCACGGACGGGAACGCGTAGAGAATGTCCACCAGGCGCATGATGACGGTGTTGGTCCAGCCGCCCGCGTAGCCGGCCACGATGCCCAGCGCGCTGCCGATCACGAAGGCGATCAGTACCGGCGTGATGCCCATGAACAGCGACAGGCGCGCGCCCAGCATCAGGCGCGAGAGCATGTCGCGGCCGAGCTCGTCGGTGCCGAGCGGATAGTGCTCGGTGCCGACCGGCTTGAGGCGCTTGAGGATGGAGGCGGCGTAGGGGTCGGACGGCATCAGCGCCGGCGCGAACAGCGCCATCAGCACCAGCGCGAGCAGGATCAGCGCGGCCAGCATGGCCAGCTTGTTGCGCAGCAGGCGCCGGCCGACCGTGGTCCAGTAGCCGGGCGAGCGCTGCACCAGCGGCGCCGCGGCGGGCTTCTTCAGGGTCATTTCCATAGGGGGCTCCCGGTCAGTTGCGCTGGATGCGGGGATCGAACAGCGTCTGCAGCGCGTCCACCAGCAGGTTGAGCAGCACGAAGAACACGGCCAGCACGAGGATGGTCCCCTGCAGCAGCGGGAAGTCGCGCTGGAAGATGGCCGAGTTGAGCAGGAAGCCGGTGCCGGGCCACGAGAACACGGTCTCGATCAGGATCGAGCCGCCCAGCAGGTAGCCGAGCTGCAGGCCCATCACCGACAGCGCGGTCGGCGCCACGTTCTTGAGCACGTGGCGGAACACCGCGAGCTCGGACAGCCCGCGCGCCTTGAGGCCGACGATGAATTCGTTGGAGAGGATCTCCGCGACCAGCGCGCGGATGGTGCGCGCGACGATGCCCATCGGGATCACCGACATCGTGACCGCCGGCAGCACCATGTACTGGATATGCTCCCAGTCCCACTGCCAGTCGCCCGAGCCGCCGGGGCCGGCGCCGGTGGCCGGCAGCCAGCCGAGGAACACCGAGAACACGATCACCAGCACCATGCCCAGCCAGTAGTGCGGCATGCTGACGCCGAACACCGACAGGAACGAGGCGGTGCGGTCGGCGGCCGAGTCGCGGAAGTAGCCGGCCACGAAGCCGAACAGGCAGCCGAAGGTGAAGCCGATCAGCGTGGCCACCGCGGCCAGGCGCACCGAGTTGATCACCGCCGTCATCACTTCGCTCATGACCGGCCGGTTGGTGGCGATGGAGGTGCCCAGGTCGCCGTGCAGCGCGCGCGTGAGCCAGTGCACGAATTGTTCGAGGAAGGGCTTGTCGAAGCCGTACAGCGCGGTGAGCTGGCGGCGCAGTTCTTCCGAGGCGTCGGGCGGCAGCACCGACACCAGCGGGTCGCCCGGCGCGATATGGACCAGCGAGAAGCACAGCAGGGCGACCCCGAGCAGGATGGGGATCGCGTAGACGATGCGGCGGAGCAGGTAAGTCATGGGCTTGGCCGGCTAGAGAAAACGAATGGGTGGGGCAAGGCAATGCAATCGCGGCAACGCGCCGGCTGTCTCCCTTCTCCCGCGGGCGGGAAAGGGGAGACAGCCAGGGCGGCCTGACCGGCGCGGCGCATCTGTCCGTGCGCCTGCGCCGTCAATGCCGCTCAGTCCATCGACATGGTGGCCATGTCGATGAACCAGCTTTGCGGCTGCACCACGCCCTTGACCTTCTTCGAGATGGCGCGCGGGCCCACGTCGTGCGCGATCAGCACGAACGGCGCCTCTTCCACGATGCGCGCGTGCAGCTTGGCCAGCGCGGCGTCGCGCGCCTTGTCGTCGAAGGAGGTGCGCGCGGTCTCGATCAGCTTGTCGAACTCGGCGTTGCCGAAGTAGCCCCAGTTGTTGGAGACCGGCGGCTGCGTCTTGGTGCTGACGAAGCGAACCATCGCGAAGAACGGGTCCATCGCCGCGAAGCTCACGTTGATGGCGTTGGCGCCGTGCGCGCTCGGGTCCTTGGCGCCGATGCGCCAGTTGGTAAACAGCGTGTTCCACTCGACCACGTCGAAGTCCACGTCGAAGAAGCACTCCTTCAGGTTCTGCTGCACGTACTCGTTCATCGGCAGCGGCTGCATCTGGCCCGAGCCCGAGGCCGACACCTGCACCTTGACCTTGACCGGCTTGGCGGCCGAGTAGCCGGCCTCGGTCATCAGCTTGCGCGCGGCGCTGGGGTCGTACTTGATGTCGAACTTGGGATTGCCCCACCACGGGTTGCCGGGCTCGACGATGCCCTTGGCCTCGGCCATGTAGCCGCCCAGCAGCGTCTTCAGGCCGGAGCGGTTGACGCACAGGTTGGCGGCCTCGCGCACGCGCTTGTCGAGCCAGGGCGAGCCGGGCGCGAACGACACCTGCCACGGCCACATGTGCGGCTGCGCGTTGGCGTAGACCTCGAAGCCGCGGCTCTTGATCTGTGCCACGGCGTCGGGCGCCGGCGCCTCGATCCAGTCCACCTGGCCGGACAGCAGCGCGGCGGTGCGCGCGTTGGCTTCCGGCATCGGCAGCATCACCACCTTGTCGATCTTGGGCACGCGCTTGGCATCCCAGTAGCTCGCGTTCTTCACCACTTCCAGCCGCTCGCGCGGCACGAAGCGGCTCATCTTGAACGGACCGGTGCCGGAGGCGTCGGCGGCGAACGCCACCCAGGCCTGCTTGCTACGCTCGGCCGCGTCGGTCACGGAGGCCGGCACCGCGGCCAGCTTCTTCTCCCACTGCGTGGGCGAGGCCATGAACAGGTTGCTGAGGTTGTAGGGCAGGAACGAGTCGGGTTCCGACGTGACCAGCTCGACGGTCAGGTCGTCGATCTTCTTCGCCGAGCGCAGCGTGGGCATGCGCGAGGCGGTCACGCCGACCTGGCTGGGGTCGAACTGCTTGGCGGTCTTGTCGAGCACCTTGTTGACGTTCCACACCACGGCGTCGGCGTTGAACGCGGAGCCGTCATGGAACTTGACGCCGGGGCGCAGCTTGAAGACCCACTTGGTCTTGTCCTTGGCGTCCACCTTCCATTCCGTGGCCAGGTCGGGGATCAGCAGGCTCGGGCCGTTGGCCTTGGACAGGTCCCACTGGGTCAGGCCGTCGTACATCGGGATGCCGGTGAAGCGGTTGCCTTCGAAGCCCTGGTCGGGCTGGCCCAGCGTGCGCGGGATGTCGGCGGCGGTCATGCCGATGCGCAGCACCTTCTCGGCGTGGGCCGCGCCGGGCAGCGCGAGCAGGGACAGCGAGGCGAGCGCGGCGAGCGCGGTGGTCGTGGCGACGGTTTTCAGGCTGGGTTTCGTGCTTCCGGTGGCGGAGGAAGAAAAAACGGTCACGGGCAGGACTCCTGGGTGGGGGAAGGGGAGACGGACGAATTCCTCCAAGCAAGTCATGTGCCAGTTGCCGTCCGGGCGGGGCGCCGGGCGCGTCCCGGCCGCGCTTTTCTCATGGCCTGCTTTTTGCTGACCTGTCCTTTCGTTTCCCAACCAACCGGTTTTCCGACATGGACCAGCAACACCTCCCCCGCATCAATGCAGACCGCCTCTGGCAATCGCTGATGGAACTCGCCAGGATAGGCGCGACGCCCAAGGGCGGCGTGTGCCGCATCGCCCTGACCGAGCTCGACAAGCAGGGCCGCGACCTCGTGACGGGCTGGTGCCGCGAGGCCGGGCTCGCGGTGCGGACCGACGAAGTGGGCAACGTGTTCGCGCGCCGCGCCGGCAGCGACCCGGACGCGCCCGCCGTGGCCACCGGCAGCCATATCGACACCCAGCCCTCGGGCGGCAAGTTCGACGGCAATTTCGGCGTGCTGGCGGGCCTGGAGGTCATGCGCACGCTCAACGACCACGGCGTCGTCACGCGCGCGCCGCTGGAGCTGGCGTTCTGGACCAACGAGGAAGGCACGCGCTTCACCCCGGTGATGATGGGCTCGGGCACCTTCGCCGGCGTGTTCGAGGCCGAATTCGTGCGCGCCCAGCGCGACCTCGACGGCATCAGCGTGGGCGAGGCGCTCGAGCAGATCGGCTACCGCGGCGAGCACGCGGCGGGCGAGGTGCCGGGCGGCATGTTCGCGGCCTATTTCGAGGCCCATATCGAGCAGGGGCCGGTGCTGGAAGCCGCCGGGCTGCCGATCGGCGTGGTCTCGGGCGCGCTCGGCCAGCAGTGGTACGACGTGACCGTGACCGGGCAGGACGCCCACGCCGGCCCCACGCCGCTGGCGCTGCGCCACGACGCCATGCTGGCGGCCGCGCGCATGATCGAAGAGGTCAACCGCATCGCCGTGGCGGAGGCCCCGCACGGCCGCGGCACGGTCGGCTACGTGAACGTGGCGCCCAACTCGCGCAACGTGATCCCGGGCCGCGTCGATTTCTCGGTGGACTTCCGCAACCTGTCGCAGCCGGGGCTGGACCGCATGGACGCGGCCATGCGCGCGGCGTTCGGGCAGATCGCGCAGCAGGGCGGGGTCGCGGTGGAGATCCGCCAGGTGGTGAAGTTCGAGCCGTGCGCATTCGCGCCCGCCTGCGTGGACAGCGTGCGGCGCGCGGCCGCGGCGCTGGGGCTGCCGCACATGGACGTGGTCAGCGGCGCCGGCCACGACGCGGTCTACGTGGCGCAGCGCGCGCCGACCGGCATGATCTTCGTGCCGTGCAAGGACGGCATCAGCCACAACGAGCTGGAAGACGCGCTGCCCGAGCATATCGAGGCCGGCGCCAACGTGCTGCTGCAGGCCATGCTGGAGCACGCGCGGTAATCTGGCCGCGCTCTCAGTGCGCGATGGAGCGGGAAATCGCCCACGCGCACTCGATCACCATCGGCGCCAGCTTCTTCTGCGCCTCGGCCATGCTCCAGCGGCTGGCCGGCGGCGACACGTGCACGGCGCCCACCGGCTGGCCCTGGCTGTTGACGATGGCCGCGCCGATGCCCATGTCGCCGAGGAACAGCTCCTCGTTGTTGCACGCATAACCCACCTTGCGGCAGGCCGCCACGGTCTCGAAGATCGCGCGCACGTCGGTCAGCGTGGCCGGCGTGCGCGCCACGCGCGCCGAGCTTTCCAGCATGGCCATGACCTGCTCGTCCGGCAGCGTGCTCAGGTAGGCGCGGCCGCTGCTGGTGCAGTACATTGGAATGCGCATGCCTACCGGGGTCAGGACCGGGATGTATTTCGACGTCATCAACTGCGCCACGTAGACCATGTCCAGCCCGACCGGCTCGGTCAGGTTGGCGGTCTCGCCGCTGGCATTGGCAAGCTGCGACAGGTAAGGGCTGGCGGCCTGGATCAGGGCGTCGGCGGACAGGTAGTTGTAGCCGATCTCCATCACCTTGGGCGTCAGGCGGAAGCGCCGCGTCTGCGGGTGCTTGGCCACGTAGCCGAGCTTTTCCAGCGTATGCACGGTGCGCTGCGCCGAACTCTTGGTCATGCCGGTAAGCGCGGCCAGCTCCGCCAGCGTGAGCGTGCGGTGGACGACGCTGAAGGCGCGCAGGACGTCCAGGCCCTTCTCCAGCGACTGGTTGAACAAAGGGTCGGGCCGGGTGGTGTCTTCGCCGCTTTCCGCGGCTTGCGGCGGCATGCCGCCGCCCTGGTATTCGATGTCCTGCACGGTCATTTCCGCTGTTCCGTCGAGTCCGCGGCGCCGGCGCCCGGCACCAACGCTGGGATGCCCTGCACCACGATGAATGCATATTGCACCAATATACGACTAAATCGATTATCGATTCGTCGCCAATGCGTCCATCATAAAAGGATGGCGTTGTTTTGGGAATAGCGGGCGAGGGCGCGTTGTGGCGCGGCGATGGGCGGGAGGCCGGCAAGCAGGCCGAAAAGCCTTGTCCGCAAAGGCTTTGCGAGGCGTGAACTGGTGTTTTCGGGCCGTTCGCTATCGAGCCTGTTCCAGATGCCTGCCGGGAAACCAGTCATCTCGCTCTAGCGTTTACCCCAATCCTGACCGTGTTGACGATCAGTGAAATATCAGACTAGTATCACAACAACTTCAATACCCGTGGAACGCATCATGGCCCATCCGATCAGGCTGGTCGGCACCGCCGGCACCGGCGCCGCGGCGGACGGCGGCGCGAGCCGCGCCGCCACCGGCGCCGCCATGCGCGAGCAGGCCTACGCCGAGATCAAGCGCCGCATCATCGCCTGCGAGTTCCGCCCCGGCGAGCCGCTCAACGAAGCCCAGGTCGCCGGCCTGCTCGGGCTGGGCCGCACGCCGGTCCACCAGGCGCTGCACCGGCTGGAAGTGGAAGGGCTGGTGTCGATCCTGCCGCGCAAGGGCGTGCTGGTGACGCCGTTGTCGCTCAACGAAGTGCTCGACATGATCGAGGTGCGCGCGACCAACGAGGTCCTGTGCGCCACGCTCGCCGCCGAACGCGGCCACGAGAGCGATTTCATGGCCATGCGCGAGATCGTGGATCGCACGCCCGACCTGCTGGCGCGGCGCGACATCGCCGGGCTGGCCTCGCTCGACCTCAAGTTCCATACCGCCATGTCGGCCGCCTCGCGCAACCGCGTGCTGGCCGACCTGCTGCGCAACCTGCACGAGAAGCAGGCGCGCTTCTGGTTCCTCTCGCTGTCCGACCCGCAGCACCTCGAGAAGGTCTACCAGGAACACCTGGAGATCGTCGACGCGCTCGAGCGCCGCGACATCCCGGCCGTGCGCGAGGCCATCCGCGAACACATCGACGAATTCCGGAAGAACATCATCCGGACCATCTGAACCACCGACAGTTTTCTTCCGCCACAGGTAACAGGTAGTACGAACATGCCGACACTGCAATTCCAGGTCGCCGGCGAGGGCGCGCTCGCCCTCGACATCCAGCGCCTCATCATCGCCGGCTGGACCGGCCGCGACGCCGACGCCGTCAACCATCACATCCGCGAGCTCGAGGCGATCGGCGTCAGGCCGCCCTCGACCGTGCCGTGCTTCTACCCGCTGGCGGCCTCGCTGCTGACCACCGGCACGCTGCTCGAGGTGCCGCGCGAGGATTCCTCGGGCGAGATCGAGTTCGTGCTGCTGGCCGGTCCGGACGATCTCTACATCGGCGTCGGCTCCGACCACACCGACCGCAAGGTCGAGGCCTACGACGTCACCGTCTCCAAGCAGATGTGCGCCAAGCCGCTCGGCACCGAACTGTGGCGCTTCGCCGAGGTGGCGGACCACTGGGACCAGTTGCAGATGCGCTGCTGGCGCACCCGCGGCGGCCGGCGCGAGCTGTACCAGGAAGGGCTGGTGACGCGCCTGCTCGACCCGCGCGACCTGATCCGGCGCCTGACCGGCGAAGACGCGCTGCCGCCCGGCACCGCCATGTTCTGCGGCACCCAGGCGGTGATCGGCGAACTCGGCAGCGGCGAAGCGTTCGAAGTGGAGCTGCACGACCCGGTGCGCCAGCGCACCTTGCGCCATGCCTATCGCGTGGCCTGCCTGGCGGTGGCGCCATGAGCGGCGCGCACCCGACCATCGCCGCGCTCGCCGCCGACCTCGCCGCGGGGCGCGCCACCAGCGTGGCGCTGACCGAACAGGCGCTGGCGCGCATCGAAGACCATCGCCGCCAGGGCGGCACGGCCTTCCTGGAAGTGGACGCGGCCGGTGCGCTGGCCGCCGCGCGCGCGGCCGACCAGGCGCGCGCCGCCGGGCTGGTGGCCTCGCCGCTGGCCGGGCTGCCGGTCTCCGTCAAGGACCTGTTCGACGTCAAAGGGCAGGTGACGCGGGCCGGATCGAAGGCGCTGGCCGGCGCGCCCGCCAGCGCCGATGCTGTCGCCGTGGCGCGCTTGCGCGCGGCCGGCGCCGTGCTGATCGGGCGCACCAACATGAGCGAGTTCGCGTTCTCCGGGCTTGGCCTGAACCCGCACTACGGCACGCCGCGCACCCCGTTCGACCCGGCGCGCATCGCCGGCGGCTCGACCTCGGGCGGCGCGGTCAGCGTGGCGCAGGGCATGGCGGTGGCCGCGCTCGGCACCGACACCGGCGGCTCCATCCGCATTCCCAGCGCGTTCTGCGGCCTGACCGGCTTCAAGCCCAGCGCGCGCCGCGTGCCGCTCGACGGCGGCGTGCCGCTGTCCACCTCGCTCGATTCCGCCGGCCCGCTGGCGCGCTCGGTGGCCTGCTGCGCCGCGCTCGACGCCATCCTCAGCGGCGAGACGCTCGACAGCCATCCCGCGCCGCTGGCCGGGCTGCGCCTGCTGGTCACGCGCGACTTCGTCTGCGACAGCCTGGAGGCGGCGGTCGCGCAGGCGTTCGAGGCCACGCTGGAAACGCTGTCGCGCCTCGGCGCGCGCATCGTGCCGTTCGACTTTCCCGAACTCAGGCGCCTGCCGGACATCAACGCCGGCGGCGGCCTGACCGCGGCCGAGTCGTGGCACTGGCACAAACAGCTATTGGCCGAACGCGGCGACGCCTACGACCCGCGCGTGGCCATGCGCATCCGCCGCGGCGAGAAGCTCGGCGCCGCCGACTACCTCGACCTGCTGGCCGCGCGCCGCACCATGCAGGCGCGCGCCGCCGGCCTGCTGCGCGAAGCCGACGCCTGGCTGATGCCCACGGTGGCGGTGCGCCCGCCGCGGCTCGACGCGCTGGACAGCGACGAAGCCTTCTTCGCCACCAACGGCCTGGTGCTGCGCAACCCGAGCGTGATCAATTTCCTCGACGGTTGCGCGGTTTCGCTGCCGCTGCCGGCGGCGGAGCAGGGCATCGGCCTCGGCGTGTGCGGGCTCGGCGGCCAGGACGCGCGCGTGCTGCAGGTGGCCGGCGCCATCGAGGCCGTGCTCCGGTAGTTCAGCAACCTCACCAGCAACCCGCCAGCAATCCAGCCAGCCACGACGAACCGAGAGGGCCGCGCCGACGCAGCGCGGCCCCGCCATCCCTATCCAAGGAGTTGTACCGATGACTACCGTGATGACCGGCGCCCCCGACACCCCCGACACCGCAGGGCACGCCGCGCCCAGCGCCGCCGAGCGCGACCATGCCTACCGCAAGATCGCGGCGCGGCTGGTTCCCTTCCTGGTCTTCCTGTTCGTGCTGGCCTGGATCGACCGCGTCAACGTCGGCTTCGCCAAGCTGCAGATGCTGCAGGACCTGCAATTCAGCGAAGCCGTGTACGGCTTCGGCGCCGGCATCTTCTTCATCGGCTACTTCCTGTTCGAAGTGCCCAGCAACCTGCTGCTGGAAAAGATCGGCGCGCGCCGCACGCTCGCGCGCATCACCATC